>NZ_NCGB01000020.1:0-91161 GCF_002278865.1 Sphingomonas sp. 28-62-11
CGTCATCTTCCGCAGCATCAGCGAGGCGATCAAGGAATATCCCGATCTGGTGAAGAAGTGGCTGGGGAAGGTCGTCCCCATGCACGACAATTATTTCGCGGCGCTCAACTGCGCTGTCTTCAGCGACGGGACGTTCGTTTATATCCCCGAAGGCGTGCGCTGCCCGATGGAGCTGAGCACCTATTTCCGTATCAATGCCGAGAATACCGGCCAGTTCGAACGCACGCTGATCGTCGCCGACAAGGGCGCGTATGTGTCTTACCTCGAAGGCTGCACCGCGCCGATGCGCGACGAGAATCAGCTGCACGCCGCCGTCGTTGAACTGGTCGCGCTCGATGATGCCGAGATCAAATATTCGACCGTGCAGAACTGGTATCCCGGCGACGAGAACGGGCTGGGCGGCATCTATAACTTCGTGACCAAGCGTGCCCTGTGCCAGGGCAAGAACAGCAAGGTGAGCTGGACGCAGGTCGAAACCGGCAGCGCGATTACCTGGAAATATCCGTCGTGCGTCCTCGCGGGCGACGGCTCGGTCGGCGAATTCTACTCGGTCGCGGTGACGAACAATCGCCAGCAGGCCGATACCGGCACCAAGATGATCCACCTCGGCAAGAATACCCGCTCGACGATCGTGTCGAAGGGGATTTCGGCGGGGCGCTCGGATAACACCTATCGCGGGCTGGTGCGCGTATCGCCGACCGCGGAGGGGGTGCGCAACTTCACCCAGTGCGATTCATTACTGCTCGGCGACCAGTGCGGCGCGCATACCGTGCCCTACATCGAAGTCCGCAACCCGAGCGCGCAGATCGAGCATGAGGCGACGACGTCGAAGATCAGCGACGACCAGCTGTTCTACGCGATGCAGCGCGGGCTGGACCAGGAAGCGGCGGTGGCGCTGATCGTGAATGGGTTCGCCAAGGAAGTGCTGCAGCAACTGCCGATGGAGTTTGCGGTCGAGGCGCAGAAGCTGCTGGGGATTTCGCTTGAGGGGAGCGTGGGGTGATGTTTGCGGCAGCATTGCTTTTTGTCGCACCACAGGTGGTGGCAGCTGAAACGTCGGATGTTGCCGACGAGGTGATCGTTGTTGGCAGGCGGCTGAAAAATTGGCGCGGCAAGGCCAGCTTCAAAGGGTCGACGGCAACCTGCAAGACGACGATTTCCACCGGGGACCAAGAAATCGATGGAATCGGGTGTCAAGCGCTCGAGGTCTGCTTGCCGCCGTTGCAGGGGCGGGTGGACGCGAGCAACGCAAAAGGCATCAAGCCAGCCGTTCGAAAGAAAATGGTCACGGCACTCAACAGTGATTTGGCGGCATGTGTCCGTGAACGTCGCGATGTGCTTATCGCAGACTTGGTCGATAGACGATTTGAAGAGCGACAGAGAAAAACCGATGCTGAAAATTAAAAACCTCCACGCCGAAATTGACGGCAAGGAAATCCTCAAGGGCCTCTCGCTCAGCGTGAACGCGGGTGAGGTTCATGCGATCATGGGGCCGAACGGCGCGGGCAAGTCGACACTGGGCTATGTGCTCGGCGGGCGGCCGGGGTACGAGGTGACGTCGGGGAAGGTCGAATTTCGTACCACCGCCGTCACCCCGGCCTTGAGCCGGGGTCCCGCTTCTTCTTCTGGCGGCGGCGAAGGCAGCGGGATCCCGGATCTAGTCCGGGATGACGGAGACTGGGTGGATTTGTTGTCCCTCGCGCCGCACGAACGCGCTGCCGCTGGCCTGTTCCTCGGTTTCCAATACCCGGTCGAAATCCCCGGCGTGTCCAACGTCCAGTTCCTGCGGGAGGCATTGAACGCCCAGCGCAAGGGTCGCGACGAAGCACCGCTGTCAGGCGGCGAGTTCCTGAAGCTCGCCAAGGCGCAGGCCGCCGGGCTCGGCATGGATTATGAGATGCTCAAGCGGCCGGTGAATGTCGGCTTTTCAGGCGGTGAGAAGAAGCGCAACGAAATGGTGCAGATGGGCATCATCGCGCCCAAACTGGCGATCCTCGACGAGACCGATAGCGGGCTCGACATCGATGCGTTGCGTGCGGTCGGCGACGGCATCAACCGGATCATGCGCGCGCCCGACAAGGCCGTGATCCTGATCACCCACTACCAGCGGCTGCTCGATTATGTCGCGCCCGATTTCGTGCACATCCTGAGCAATGGGCGGATCGTGAAGACCGGCGGGCCGGAACTGGCGCTTGAGCTGGAAGCGGAAGGCTATGCGGGGGTGACGGCGTGAGCTTCTCGACCCCAAACACCCCCCGTCATGCTGAACTTGTTTCAGCATCCACCGCGCCATCAGGTCGGGCAGGATTGGTGGAGAGTTGGACCCTGAAACAAGTTCAGGGTGACGGAGTTTGGTGTGGCTGAGCTGTTGGCCCTCCCTACCCGCCGCGATGAATCGTGGCGCTATTCCGATCTGGAGGCGGTCGCCTTGGTGTGGCCCGTGCCTGCGCCCGAACGGATCGAGGTCGCTGCGGGTGATGAAATTGCGCGCGTGATCGTGCAGGATGCTGCGCCTGATGTGGTCGCGATCCATGATTATGCCGTGGTGCTGGGTGCAGGTGCACGGGCGACCTTCCACATCCTCAACACCGGCGGGCGATTGGGGCGCGTGACGATCGACGTTACGCTGCACGAGGGTGCCCATTTCGAGCTGGGCGCGGCGATGCTTGGCGGGGGTGAACAGACGCTCGAGATCGTCACGACGATGCGGCATATCGAGCCGCACGCGACGAGCAACCAGGTCGTGCGATCGGTGCTCGGCGGGCGGGCGACGGGGAGCTATCTCGGCAAGGTCGCGGTCGCGCGGCATGCGCAGAAGACCGATGCGTCGCAGTCGGTAAAGGCGATGCTGCTCGCGCGCACCGCGACGGCGAATGCCAAGCCCGAACTGGAAATCTACGCCGATGATGTGAAGTGCGCTCACGGGGCGACCGTGGGTGAACTGGACGCCAACGCGCTATTCTATCTGATGAGCCGGGGCATTGCGCCCGCCGAGGCCAAGGCGCTGCTGCTACGCGGGTTCATTGCCGGCGTGTTCGACGATGTGGCCGATGACGCGGCGCGCGAGCGGTTGGAAGCGGCGGCGAGCGCGGCGCTGGAGCGGATGTTGTGAGCGATACGCCGCACACCTCCCGTCACCCCGGCCTTGAGCCGAGGTCCCGCTTCTTGGCAACGGTGGAAAAAGGCAGCTGGACCCCGGGTCAAGCCCGGGGTGACGCCAAGGGGTTTGGGCTATGAACGCGACCAATGCTGTTCTGCTGTCAGAAGCTCCCCACTCAATCCGCGCCGACTTCCCCGGCATCACCCCCGGCTGGCATTATCTCGACAGCGCGGTGACCGCCCAGAAGCCGCAAAGCGTGATCGATGCGATCGCGCGCGGCTATGGCCCCGATTATGCGAGCGTGCACCGCGGCGTTTACCAGCGCTCTGCAAACATGACGCTTGCCTATGAAGCCGCGCGGCGGCGGGTGGCGGGGTTCATCAACGCTGCTAGCGAGAACGAAATCGTGTTCGTGCGCGGCGCGACCGAGGGGATTAATCTGGTCGCGCACAGCTGGGCCGCCGAGCAGCTGAAAGCGGGCGACCGCATCCTGATGAGCCAGCTCGAGCATCATTCGAATATCGTGCCGTGGCAGCTGGTGGCGGAGCGCGTGGGCGCGCAGATCGATGTGATCCCGCTGACCGAGGATCACCGGATCGATCTCGACGCGATGGCGGCGATGATCACGCCGGCGCACAAGCTGGTGGCGCTGGCGCATGTATCCAATGTGCTCGGCTCGGTGCTCGAATGCCGCCGCGCCGCCGATATCGCGCACGGCGTGGGGGCGAAGATCCTGCTCGACGGGTGCCAGGCGGTGCCACGCATTGCCGTGGATGTGCAGGCGCTCGACTGCGATTTTTACGTGTTTTCGGCGCACAAGCTCTACGGGCCGACCGGGATCGGCGTGCTGTGGGCGCGCGCGGCACTGCTCGAGGCGATGCCGCCGTGGCAGGGCGGCGGCGCGATGATTGACCGGGTCAGCTTCGAAAAGACGACCTACGCCCCGCCACCGGGCCGGTTTGAGGCGGGGACGCCGCATATCGTCGGCGCGCTGGGGCTGCATGCCGCGATCGATTATGTCGAAAGCGTCGGGCTGGACCGCATTCACGCCATCGAAACCGCGCTGGTGCGCGAAACGCGCGAGGCGCTGTCGCAGATCAACTCCGTGCGGCTGTTCGGGCCGGAAGACTCGGCGGGCATCGTCAGCTTCGTGATCGAAGGCGTGCACCCGCATGACATCGGCACCATATTGGACGAGGCGGGCGTGGCGATCCGCGCGGGGCACCACTGTGCGCAGCCGCTAATGGCGGTGCTGGGTGTCGAGGCGACCGCGCGGGCGAGCTTTGGCGCGTATAGCGATGCAAGCGATGTCGCCGCGCTGATCAAGGGTATCGAGCGGGTTACGCGGATTTTCGGGTGAGGGCTGACATGAACGAGGAACGGAAAATCAAGATCGAGGAAGTCAGCGCGGTGGATGCGCCGCCCCGTGCGCGGGTGGAGGACATTGCTAGTGGCGAGGCCCGCCAGCGCGATTATCTCGAAGGCTTTCTGGCGCAGAAGCCGCAGGGCGTTTCGCCAGGCGCGCCAGGTGGTGAAACCTATGAAGCCGTGGTTGCCGCGCTGAAAGATATCTATGATCCCGAAATCCCGGTGAACATCTATGATCTGGGGCTGATCTACGGCGTCGACGTGACGGTCGATGGCCATGCGGTAGTGACGATGACGCTCACGACGCCGCATTGCCCCGTGGCGGAGACAATGCCCGCCGAAGTGGAAATTCGTGTCGGCGCAGTGCCGGGGGTTGGTTCTGCCGAGGTCAATCTGGTGTGGGAACCCGCCTGGGATCCCGCCAAGATGAGTGACGAGGCACGGCTTGAGATGGGTATGCTGTAAGTTTCGATCAAAGTGGTACTTTGATCGAGTTCGATGTGAGGTAAGACCAACCCGTTCGTTTCGAGCGAAGTCGAGAAACGGGTTTAGTGCGCAGGGCTTCTCGACTTCGCTCGAAGCAAACGGATGTAGTGTTATGACAACGACCACCCGCCAGCGCCCCGCCGCGCTGAACCTCACGCCCGCTGCCGAGGCGCGGATCGCAGACCTGATGGCGCGCGCGCCTGCCGACGCGATCGGGGTGAAGCTGTCGACGCCGCGCCGGGGCTGTTCGGGGCTGGCCTATTCGGTCGATTATGTGAGCGACGCCAAGCCGTTTGACGAGCGGATTGATACGCCCGGTGGTACCTTGTTCGTCGATGGCGGATCGATCCTGTATCTCGTCGGCAGCAAGATGGACTGGGTGGAGGATGATTTCGCCGCCGGTTTCACCTTCGAAAACCCGAATGCCAAGGGCGCGTGCGGGTGCGGGGAATCGTTCACCGTCTGAGCACACCGCTCACGCTGATCGGCACGACGAACGCCAGCAGGAAACCGACGTTCATCAGCGCGTTGAGCGCAAAGCCGGTCGCGATCGACAGCGATGAATCGACCACGAACCAGAAGATCATGCTGGCAAGGATCAGTCGCCAAATCCGCGCGCTGCCCTCGCCAATCATGTGTGCGGCCTGGAACGCGGCGTAGAGCGTCACCCCCCAGCCGCACATCACCCCGCCCAGCACGCCGAGCGTGACGCGCGCAGCGCGATCGATCACCAGTGGACCCTGATTCTGCCATTCGAGCAACAGTCGCGCGGGCCATTCGGTGGCGGGCAACGCGCCGCTGGCCATGATGAAGCCGAACAGCACGACAACGCCGCACATCGCGTCCAGCCAGTTTTTGTAAGATTTGCTCATGCTCACGCTCCACCCGTTCACGGGGTTGAAGCACATTTATGTAGCATATGCTACATAAATCAGGCGGGCGATTTTTTGAGCAGCGCGGTGCGCAGGCATTCGCACACCACCTCGCCGCGCTGGTTGATCATGCGGTGTTTCCACGTCACGAGGCCCGCATCTGGGCGAGACTTGCTGTCGCGTAGCTCGGTGACTTCGCTCGTCGCGTGGAGCGTGTCACCGATGAACACGGGTTTCGGCATGACCAACTTATCGTAACCGAGGTTTGCGACGAGCGTGCCCATTGTGGTTTCCGCGACCGTCAGGCCGACCATCAAGCTGAAGGTGAAAGTGCCGTTGACGAGGATCTGCCCGAACTCACTCGCGCGCGCGGCTTCCGCGTCGAGGTGGAGCGGTTGCGGGTTGTGAGTCATCGTCGACCAGAGGAGGTTGTCGGTCTCCGTCACCGTGCGGCGCAGTGGGTGCGTGATCGCTTCGCCGACCTGCCATTCGTCGTAATATTTGCCGGGCATTTCCTCTCTATCCTTTGTACTCCGGCGCAGGCCGGAGCGCTTCCAGTTGGTGATACGCCGATGGCCAAGGCTCCTGCCTGCGCAGGTGCACCAACCTATCCCCCCAGCGCGCCAAAGCCCCGCCCCGCCGTCCAGCCGCCATCGGCGGGCAGCACCACGCCGCTCACATAGCGCGCATAATCGCTGGCGAGGAACAGGCATACATCGGCGACATCGTCCACCGTGCCGAGTCGCCCCAGCGGCACCGCGCGAGCGCTCGCCGCCTTGGCCTCGGGGGTGGGGGCGAGGCGGTCCATCCCTTCGGTGCCGTCGATCGGGCCGGGCGAGACCGAATTGACGCGCACGCCCTCATGCCCCCATTCGATCGCGAGCGTTTTGGTGATCATATCGACGCCCGCCTTGGCGGCGCAGACATGGATCTGGAATGCCATCGGGATCCACGCTTGCGGCGCAGAAATGTTGATGACGCTCGCGCCGGGCTTGGTGAGGTGTTCGTATGCCGCGCGCATGACGTGGAAGGTGCCCAGCGTGTCGATCTCCAGCACCGATTTGAAGCCATTGGGGGAGAGCCCGGCGGCAGGGACGGGGAAATTGCCCGCCGCGCCGGAGATAAGCACGTCGATCGTGCCGCGTTCAGCGCGGAAATGCTCGATCGCGGCTTTGACGGCATCGAAATCACGCACGTCGAGGCTATAGCCGAGCGCCTGCTTCGCGCCGTGGAGCGCGGCGACCGCGGCATCGACCTTGTCTTGCTTGCGGCTCGCGACGGCGAGGTTAGCCCCGGCGCGCGCGAACGATTTGGCGATGCCCAGGTTGATGCCCGATGTGCCACCAAAGACGATGACGTTCTTGCCCGTGAAATCGAATGGCATTTGGCTCTCTCCTGTTCTTTTCTAATCGTCACCCCGGCCTCGAGCCGGGGTCCCGCTTCTTGGCGACGTCGGAAGAAGGCAGCGAGACCCCGGATCAAGTCCGGGGTGACGCGATGGGCTAGGCCGCCGCCTCCACCCGCACCACCTTCACCAGCACCGTCCCCTCGCTCACCTGCGCGCCGGCGGTGGCGTTCAGTTCCTCCACCGTCCCGTCAAAGGGCGCGGTCAGGCTGTGCTCCATCTTCATCGCCTCGAGCGTGACGAGCCGCTGGCCCTTGGTAACGCTATCGCCCGCCGCGACATCGACCGCGGTGACGCGGCCCGGCATCGGGGAGAGGATCGCGCCGTCGGCGGCTCCCGCGCCCGCTTTGGCGTCATGCCGGAGGGTGACACGGTGCGGACTGCCGTTTTCAAATAATATGAATGCTTCGCCGTCAGCGGCAAAGCGATTGCCGAAATCATCGTCCCCGGCCAGTTGGCCAAAAGACCGACGATCAATCACGGCGTCACGTACCACGCCGTCAACGACAATGGCCGCCGTGTTACGCCCGGGTGCATTGAGGCGGAAGCCGCTTAGCCGATCGCCGATCGGCCATTCGCCGCGCTTGCCTTGGGTCAGCAGCGTGAGTCCTGCGCTTGCCATCATGTCCGACAGCGGTGCCGTCATCGTCAACCGGTCACCCTGGCTGGCGATGAATCCTGTCGTGATGTCTCCGGTCAGGAATGCCTGTTCGCGCAGCAGGGTTGCTAAAAATGCAGCGTTGGTGCGGACCGGCCAGACTTCGACATCCGCGCACACCGACGCGAGGCGATCAGCGGCGTCATTACGTGTCGTGGCATGAACGATCAGCTTGGCGATCATTGGATCGTAGAAGGGCGACACCTCGCTGCCTTGCTCGACGCCAGTCTCCACGCGGAGCGGCGTCGAAGGCACCCAGTCTTCCGAATTGCCGGAAAATCCAGCCGATTGCAAAATCTGCGACGCCGCCTGAGGAGCGAATAAAGTCCAGCCCGACCGCTCCAGTACTAGATGATCCAGCCGCCCCACGCTCGGCAAAAACCCCTTCGCGGGGTCTTCCGCATACAACCGCGCTTCCATCGCCCAGCCATTGATGCTCAGTTCGTCCTGCCGCTTCGGCAACTTTTCCCCGCTCGCCACGCGCAGTTGCCACTCGACCAGATCGACGCCGGTGATTTCCTCGGTCACCGGGTGTTCGACCTGCAGCCGCGTGTTCATTTCCATGAACCAGATGCGGTCGGCGCGCAGGCCCTCGCTCGCGTCGGCGATGAACTCGATCGTGCCCGCGCCGACATAATCGACGGCCTTGGCCGCGCGCACCGCCGCCGCGCAGATTGCCTCACGCGTTTCCTCGGACATGCCCGGGGCGGGGGCTTCCTCGATCACTTTCTGGTGGCGGCGTTGCAGCGAGCAGTCGCGCTCGAAAAGGTGGACGACATTGCCGTGGGTGTCCCCGAACACCTGCACCTCGATATGGCGCGGCGAGAGGATGTATTTCTCGATCAGCACCCGGTCGTCGCCGAAGCTGGACGCGGCCTCGCGCTTGCAGCTCGCCAGCGCATCGGCGAAGTCGGCGGGGGCCTCCACGCGCCGCATCCCCTTGCCGCCGCCGCCCGCGACGGCCTTGATCAGGACGGGATAGCCGATCTTGTCCGCCTCTGCCGCGAGCACATCGGGCGACTGGTCTGCGCCGAGATAGCCCGGCGTCACCGGCACGCCCGCCGCGATCATGCGTTCCTTGGCGGCGTCCTTCAGCCCCATCGCGCGGATGCTGTCCGGCAGGGGGCCGACCCAGATCAGTCCGGCGTCGATCACGGCCTGTGCGAAATCGGCGTTCTCGGACAGGAAACCATAGCCGGGGTGGATCGCCTCTGCGCCCGTTGCCTTCGCCGCAGCTATGATCTTCTCGCCGACCAGATAGCTTTCGCGTGCGGGCGAGGGGCCGATATGCACCGCCTCATCGGCCTGGCGCACATGGAGCGCCTTGGCATCGGCATCCGAATAGACCGCGACCGTGCGCACGCCCATTGCGCGCGCCGTGCGGATGATGCGGCAGGCGATTTCCCCGCGATTGGCGATGAGGAGCGAGGCGATCAACGGTCGACCTTTCGGACTGGGGGAGGCACTACGTCATGCACGCTCCCGTGTCTGGCGCGGGGGCAGGGCGAATTCAACCCCGCTAACCCGCTGTCTTTTTTGCCGCCAGGATCGCCTCAAGGCTGCCGATGCCGCGTTCGGGGTGTCGCGGCTGGCTGGCGCGGTAGAATTCGAAGATCTTGGCCATGTCCGCCGCATAATCACCCGTCGGCATGATCGCGGGGCCAAGCCCGCCGACCTTGCGGCCATAATCCATCATCCCGCACACCAACGGCACGCCAGCCCCCAGCGCGATGTAATAGAAACCGCTGCGCCACTGCGTCACCGCGCCGCGTGTTCCTTCGGGGGCGATCGTCAGCATGAATTCCTTGCGGCGTCGGAATTCCTCGACCATCGATTCGACATAGTTATTGCCCCCGGTACGGACCACCGGAACGCCGCCCATATCGCGCATGAAGCGGTTCATCGGCCAGCGGAACAGGCTGGTCTTGCCCATGAAATGCGCGCGGATACCGAGTTCGTTGGTGAGCCCCAGGAAGTTCACGAAATCCCAGTTCGAGGTGTGCGGCACGGCGATGATCACGCAGCGCCGGTCGGCTGGCGGCGTGCCCACCGCCTTCCATCCGCGCAACCGATAGAACCACAGCAGCAACCGGCGAACAACGCGCGACAATATCGCGGGCGCTGGATCCTCGTACATTAACTACCCCTCCCCCAAGGCGATTTTTTGCCACCTTATCGCGGGAAGGGGCGTTCGCCTACCTTATCCCTCGCATCCCGTCGTCCGGCTCGAATAGGTGATGTTGGCGATCTTCCAGTTGCCGTTTTCGCGGATCATGTCGAAATGATCATAGCCGCAGTGATGCAGCTTGCCGTCGATGTAGAAGTTGTAGCGCCCCCAGACGAGCGCGATATCGCCGTCAATCTCGATCGCAGGATCGTACATCCGCTCCTCATAACGCTCCGCGCCAGGCTTCATGCCGGTGATGAACTCGGTCATCGGGCGGCGGATGATTCTGCGGGTGCCGTCGGCATTTTCGACGGCGATGAACAAATTTCCATCCTCGCGCACCAGCGGCCGCAACATCTCTCCATCGCGCGCGGCAATCGCGGCGAAGGTGCCATTGATCGGGCGCATGACCGCGGTGGCATCGTCAATGACAACGGCCGGTGGTGGCAGACCCGTGCCCTTGGGCAGCGGCGGGGTCGGGGTGATCTGGAGGAGGAGGGGGAGGAGAAGGGCACTCATTGTAAAACACTCCGTCATGCTGAACTCGTTTCAGCATCCACCGTGCCACGAGCCCTGTGCTAGCCATAGTGCCGATGAGCAAGCAACCTTGCACCTATATTCTGGCGAGCGGGCCGTTCGGGACGATCTATATCGGGGTGACGTCCGATTTGGTGGCACGGCTGCATCAGCACCGATCGGGCGAGGTGCCGGGGTTCACGTCGCGCTATGGGGTGTTGCGCCTCGTGCGGTTCGAGGTGTTTGATGAGATGATTACTGCCATTGCCAGTGAGAAGCAGTTGAAGCGCTGGCACCGGGAATGGAAGATCAACCTGATTGAGTCGGATAACCCGCATTGGGAGGATCTGGCGGTTGGGCTCGGGTTTGATCCGCTGCTGCCGCGACTTCCGAAGAGGCGAGGACGACGCGCAAACCAATCAAGTTCGTCATGCTGAACTCGTTTCAGCATCCACCGCGCAGCCGGGGCGGACGGGACTTGTGCAGGGCTGGACCCTGAAACAAGTTCAGGGTGACGGTTACTAGAAAGAGGTGGTGCCGATCCTCACATCCGGAACACCCCGAACCTCGGCCGCTCCTCGACCGGTGCATTCAGGCACGCCGCCAGGCTTAGCCCCAGCACATCCCGAGTTTGCGCCGGATCGATAATCCCGTCATCCCATAGTCGCGCGGTGGCGTGCCAGGGGTTGCCCTCGTCTTCGTATTTCTGGCGGATCGGCGCTTTGAACGCTTCGGCTTGCTCGTCGCTCCAGCTTTCCGCGTCGCGGTGGACGGTCGCCAGCACGCTCGCCGCCTGTTCGCCGCCCATCACGCTGATCCGCGCATTGGGCCAGGTGAAGAGGAAGCGCGGGCTATAGGCACGGCCACACATGCCGTAATTGCCCGCGCCGAAGCTGCCACCGATCAGGACGGTGATCTTGGGGACGCTCGCGGTAGCGACGGCGGTCACCAGCTTCGCGCCGTGTTTGGCGATGCCTTCCGCTTCGTACTTCCCGCCGACCATGAAGCCCGAGATGTTCTGCAGGAATAGCAAAGGCACGCGCCGCTGGCAGGCGAGCTCGATGAAATGCGCGCCTTTCTGCGCGCTCTCGCTGAACAGCACGCCGTTATTCGCCAAAATCGCGACCGGCATGCCCCAGATATGCGCGAAGCCGCAGACAAGCGAGGTGCCGTAGAGCGCCTTGAACTCATGGAATTCCGATCCGTCGACCAGCCGCGCGATCACCTCGTGCACGTCATAGGGCGCGCGGACGTCGCTCGGGACGATGCCGTAGAGCTCCTCGACATCGAATTTCGGCGGTCTTGGCTCCCGCAGTGCTCCGGCGGAGGCCGAAGCGTTGGCGAGTAGGGCTCCGGCCTGCGCCGGAGCACAGGGGAAGCCCAGGTGGCTGACGATGTCACGCACGATCGTCAGCGCATGCTCGTCATTTTCGGCGACATGATCGACGACACCCGATCTGCGGCCATGCGTGTCGGCGCCGCCGAGTTCTTCGGCGGAGATGACTTCGCCCGTCGCGGCTTTCACCAACGGAGGACCTGCGAGAAAGATCGTGCCTTGCCCCCGCACGATGATCGTCTCGTCGCTCATCGCGGGGACGTAGGCGCCGCCGGCAGTGCAGCTGCCCATCACACAGGCGATCTGCGGAATGCCGAGCGCGGACATATTTGCCTGGTTGAAGAAGATGCGGCCGAAATGGTCGCGATCCGGAAAAACCTCGGCTTGGTGGGGCAGGTTCGCGCCGCCCGAATCGACCAGGTAAATGCACGGCAGGCGATTGTCCTGTGCAATCTCCTGCGCGCGCAGATGCTTCTTTACGGTCAGCGGATAGTAAGTGCCGCCCTTCACCGTCGCGTCGTTACAGACGATCATGCACTGCCGCCCGGAGACGCGGCCGATGCCCGCGATCATCCCCGCGCCGGGAATGTCCTCGCCATACACTTCGTAAGCGGCGAGCTGGCCGATTTCGAGGAAGGGCGAGCCCGGGTCGAGCAATCGCTCCACCCGGTCGCGCGGGAGCAATTTGCCGCGCGCGGTGTGGCGTTCGCGGGACTTGTCGTTGCCGCCAAGCGCCGCTGTGGCGACATCGGCGCGCAGCCGACCCACCAGCGCGCGGTTATGCGCGGCATTGGCGCGGAACTGGTCGCTCTCGATGGCGATTTTGGTGTCGAGCACCGGGGCGCTCATGCTGGGCATCCTTATCGTTTGGCCCTGACTAACTGGCGTATCCGGGATTTGGAAGCCGCATGCATCGCGGGAATGACTTGGTCGCAGCAATTGCGGCTTGCCGTCATCCGCCAATCGGGTTAGAGAAACGTAGCGAGTGCTACGTAAACGGGAGGGCGATGATGGTTTTCAGGGCGATATTGGTGGCGATTTTTATTGTGATCGCAGGGTACACGCTGCCGGTGACGAGTGTCCATGGCTGGAACCTGGTGCCGATCTTCTTCGCCGCCATCGGGGAGATGACCTGGCAAGGGCAGTTCAACGTCGATTTTTCCTGCTTCCTGATCCTGTCCGGGCTGTGGACCGCGTGGCGCAATGATTTCTCGCCGCTTGGGCTGGTACTGGCGCCGGTCGCCAGCTTTGGCGGCGCGTTGTTCCTCAGCGCCTATCTGCTGATCCTGAGTTTTCAGACGAACGGCGACATGGCGGCGCTGCTGCTGGGTACCAAGCGGGCGGCGGCGCTGCGGGGTTAGTTTTTGATGCTGTAAAGTTTCTCCACTTCCGTTCGGGCTGAGCGCAGTCGAAGCCCAAGCGTTACGCTTGCCCTTCGACTGCGCTCAGGGCGAACGGAAAGAGGAGTTGTCATTACCGGTTTCGGCGGGTGTTCCTATCCCGCGCCGATTAACTCGCGCCCGATCAGGAAGCGGCGGATTTCGTTGGTGCCCGCGCCGATATCATAGAGCTTGGCATCGCGCAGGAAGCGTTCGACGGGCCATTCCTTGGTATAGCCCGCCCCGCCCAGCGCCTGGATCGCCTCAAGCGACACCTTCACCGCATTCTCGCTGGCGAGCAGGATGGCGCCTGCCGCGTCGAAGCGCGTCGTCTTGCCCGCGTCGCAGGCGCGCGCGACCGCATAGACATAGGCGCGCGCCGAATTGAGCGCGACATACATGTCCGCAACCTTGGCTTGCATCAGCTGGAACGACCCGATCGGTTTGCCGAACTGTTTGCGCTCGCGGACATAGGGCAGCACCACGTCGAGACAGGCCTGCATGATGCCGAGCGGCCCCGCCGCGAGCACCGCGCGTTCGTAATCAAGGCCAGACATCAGCACCCCGACCCCGCCGTTCAACGGCCCCATGATGTTCTCAGCGGGCACTTCGCAATCCTCGAACACGAGTTCCGCCGTGTCGCTGCCGCGCATGCCCATCTTGTCGAGCTTTTTCGACACGCTGAAACCCGCCATGCCGCGCTCGATCAGGAAAGCGGTGATCCCGCCTGATCCTTCGCCCGTCTTGGCGTAAACCACCAAAGTATCGGCCTCGGTCGAGTTGGTGATCCAGAATTTGGTGCCGTTCAGGACATAGCGATCATTGCCCTTCGCCTCGGCCTTGAGCTGCATCGACACGACGTCGGAGCCCGCACTCGCTTCGGACATGGCGAGCGAGCCGACATGCTCACCGGAAATGAGCTTGGGGAGATATTTCGCTTTTTGCTCCGGATTACCCCAGCGGCGGATCTGGTTGACGCAAAGGTTGGAGTGCGCGCCATAGCTGAGGCCGATCGATGCGGAAGCGCGCGACACTTCCTCCATGGCGATACAATGATCGAGATAGCCGAGACCAAGCCCGCCCCATTCTTCCTCAACGGTAATGCCGTGGAGGCCGAGCGCGCCCATTTCGGGCCAGAGCGAACGGTCAAACGTGTTGGTCGCGTCGATCTCCATTGGGTCTCTCCAAAAACACACCTGTCACCCCGGATCCTTCGACTCACTCAGGAGAGCCTTGTTCCGGGGTCCAGCGTGCCTTACGCGTCGGTGGCTCTTTGGGGCACGGAGGATGCCGGAACAAGTCCGGCGAGACGAAAACCCGTATCGCGGGGGTAGTTCAGGGGTGTTCATGAGTCTCTTTCGCACCAAGATCATCCTGCATGGCGATGATCGCCCGGTCGAACACCGCATGGCGCGCACGCTTGGCTGGCCAAGCCTGGTCGCGCTTGGTGTGGGAGCGATTGTCGGCACAGGCATCCTGACGCTGATCGGCGTTGGGGCGGACCGGGCGGGGCCGGCGGTGTTGTTGAGCTTCGTGATCGCGGGCGCGATCTGCGCATGCGCGGCGCTGTGTTATGCCGAAATGGCGACGATGATCCCGGCGTCGGGCAGCGCCTATACCTATAGCTATGCGGTGCTGGGCGAAGTGTTCGCCTGGGTGGTCGGGTGGAGCCTGATCCTTGAATATTCGCTGGTGGTGGCGAGCGTCGCGGTTGGCTGGTCGGGCTATGCGGTGGGATTTCTGGGCGGGCTGGGCATCGTCGTGCCGCCAGCGCTCGCCAACGGTCCGGCGCTGGGCGGCGTGGTGAACTTGCCGGCGGTCGGCATCATTGCGGTGGTTGCAGGGCTACTTCTGCTCGGCACGCGGGAGAGCGCGCGGGTGAACACGGCGCTGGTGGTGCTGAAGATTGTGACGCTGACGTTATTCGTGTTTGTCGCGCTGCCGCATTTCGATTCCGCCAATCTCCAGCCCTTCGCGCCCTTCGGCTATGGCAGCACGCCCGGCGCAGACGGCGCGAAATACGGCGTGATGGGGGCGGCAGCGATCATCTTTTTCGCCTTTTACGGCTTCGATGCGATCTCGACGGCGGCGGAGGAAGCCAAGAACCCCGAACGCGATCTGGCGATCGGCATCGTCGGATCGATGGTAGCGTGCACAGTGATTTATCTGGTGGTGGCGGCTGCTGCGGTCGGCGCGATCGGCTTCACGCGGTTTTCGGACAGCACCGAGCCGCTGGCGCTCATCCTGCGCGAACTCGGCCAGCCGACGATCGCCACGGTGGTGGCCGCCGCCGCGGCGATTGCGTTGCCCACGGTGCTGCTCGCGTTTCTGTACGGCCAGAGCCGCATCTTCCTGGTGATGGCGCGCGACGGGTTCCTGCCGAAAAGCCTCGCGACGATCGATTCGCGGGGCACGCCCACCCGGATCACGATCGTGACCGCCGCGTTCGTCGCGGTCATCGCCGGGCTGGTGCCGCTCGACGTGATCGCCTCGCTGGCCAATGCAGGGACGCTGTGTGCCTTCGTGGCGGTGGCAGCATGTGTGCTGGTGCTGCGACGGCGCTCACCCGAAGCACGGCGCCCGTTCCGCACACCAGCGGTCTGGGTGATTGCCCCGGCGGCGATCCTCGGCTGTGTCTATCTGTTCACCAGCCTTCAAGGCGTGACGCAGACAGCGTTCTTCATCTGGAACGGCGTGGGGCTGGCGATCTATTTTGCGTTTGGTCGGGCACGTTCGCTGGTGGCCTAAAGATCAGCCGCTCGCGCGGGCCAGCCGTACCAGCGTGAAAATCCCGATCCCGGCCCAGGCAATGTTGAGCACCGCCGACGGCAGCGCGCCGTGCCACCCGCTGTTGAGAATAAACCCCGCCGCCCCGATCACGTTCATCCACTGAAACGTGGGCGATTGCCCCGACAGCCGCCCGCTCGACACCAGCAGATACGAGGCGAGGATGAGCAATGCGGCCGCCCAGCCGATGATTTCGATGGCGATGGGCATGCTTGTGTTACCAAAGTTTCAAACAACGCCGTCGGTTATCTGCAGACCAAGAGCAAGCTCCGTTTGAGCAATGATACCCCTTCGTTGATTCTATGTTGAATTGTTGGATTTTGTTCCATAAATGTTCTCGCCGTTTCAACGAATCGGTGCAGTATCATGGCCATTCCCCAGAGCGACGACGTCAGGGCATTTTCCTATTGGTTGCGGACCGGTCGCCGGCTCGCCAGGCGTTCTCCCGCCACTATAGAAGTGAAGTTCAACCCCTGGCATGACCCGGCCAATGGCGAGTTCACGTTCGCCAATAGCGGTGACTATCATGCCCGTAGGGGTGGCGGCGGCGATTTTGGCGGCGGTGGTTCGTCAGGAAGCTATGACGCGCCGAGATCACCGCGCGCTGCTGCGAAGCCATCATTGGTTAAAAAGCAACAGGTATCAAAAGCGAAAGCTCCAGATCGAACAAGTATCGTGCCGGTAGGTTTGGCCGTGAGGCCACCCGTCGAGACGTTTCGACGGGTTACCAAAAATGGCTATGAGTTTGAACTGGATTCGGGCGAGCAAATGCGTCGAGCTTCGGGTACTTTAACGAAGGGCACCGAAAAGCGAAATTTACGGGGTCAGCGTGTAGCCGGAGGATCGGATCGTCGATCCACGGATGATGGCGGGCATTACATCGCCCGACGCTTCAACGGACCGCCGGATGACTTTAACCTTTTCCCGCAGGACGCGAATTTCAATCGCGGCACATATCGCCTTCTTGAGGAGCAATGGGCGAGAGCCAAAAGGGCTGGGAAGAAAGTTGAGATTGAAATTGTACCTGGCTTCGAAGCGGGATCGACGCGCCCGTACGAGGTTGACGTAACTTTTTGGATAAATGGTCGCCGTGAGAGCATAAAATTCCCAAACGAAAAGTCGGAGAAGCGTCGTGGAAAATGATGAAGTGGAAAAGATTCTTAACGAAATAGGTCAGATTTTGTCAGAAGATAAAGCATATCCACTCGATAATACGTTGCTTTTCGCTCGTCTTGATTATGGTATGGTAGGGCCGTCTATTTTCAAGAATCTCGGCAACCACATCCTGTATCGTAGCCCCGACCTCGACACGCTCGGTTATGCGCTATTGGATTTGTGGGAAGAACAGCCCGAAGGGCGGCGTTGGGCAGAAATGGAGTATCTAATCAAGGACGGCAAGTTCGAGGCGGTCTTTGTATATCCCGACGAGCTCGACCCCGAAGAAGAGCCGATGGATCGCCGTACCCGAATCGTTCGTCGGTATTTCGGCGACAAGCCGATCGTTTATCCTCAGCCGGGGGAAGAGTAGGTCAACCCTCCCAACTGCGACCATCAACCGGTCTGATCTCCACCGCAGCATAATCAGCCGGATCGAACAGCCGCATATTGCCGCCGATCCGGTCATAACCGGGATCGAGCGCCAGCCAATGCGTGGTGGTACCGCACACCGCGCACCAGTGCTTGGCCAATGACGGATCGGGCAGGTCGGCGCGGACATAGTTTCGCGTCTCGCCGGCGACCGTGACCGCGGCGGGCGGGGAATAGCCCCAGATCGCCCCGCGCGTCATGCACAGCGAGCAGTTGCAGTCATTGATATAGTCGGGCGCGGCCGGGATCGTCACCCGCACCGCGCCGCAATGGCAGCTGCCGGAAAGCGGTCCGTTCACGAGGCCGCCAGGTTCCTCAGCACGTAGTGCAAAATGCCGCCGTTCAGGAAATATTCCAGCTCGTTGACCGTATCGATCCGGCAACGCGTTTCGAACGTCTCCACCGACCCGTCAGCGCGGGTGAGCGTAACGGTGACGTCCTGGCGCGGGCGGAGATCGGCGACGCCGGTGATCGTGAAGGTCTCCGTGCCGTCGAGTTTCAGCGTGGTGCGGTCCACCCCATCGGCGAACTGCAGCGGCAGCACGCCCATGCCGACCAGGTTGGAGCGGTGAATGCGCTCGAAGCTCTCGGTGATGACCGCGCGCACGCCGAGGAGGTTGGTGCCCTTGGCCGCCCAGTCACGTGACGAGCCGGTGCCATATTCCTTGCCCGCGACGACGACGAGCGGGGTACCATCTGCCTTGTAGCGCATCGCGGCGTCATAGATCGCCATGACTTCGCCGGTCGGGATGTACTTGGTGACGCCGCCTTCAATGCCCGGCGTCATCTCGTTCTTGATGCGGATATTGGCGAAGGTGCCGCGCATCATTACGTCGTGATGCCCACGCCGCGCGCCGTAGGAGTTGAAGTCGGCCTTCGATACCTGATGTTCCTGCAGGAACTTGCCTGCGGGCGAGTCCGCCTTGATCGAACCGGCGGGCGAGATGTGATCGGTCGTGATCGAATCGGCGAACAGCGCGAGCGGGCGTGCCTCGATAATGTCGGTCACCGGTGCGGGCGTCATCGTCATTCCGTCGAAATAGGGCGGGTTGGCGACATAGGTGGAGCCTGCGCGCCACATATAGGTGTCCGATCCCGTCACGTCGATCGACTGCCATTTGGCGTCGCCTGCAAACACATGGGCATAGCGCGCTTGGAACATGCCGCGATCGATATTGGCGTCCATCACACTGCGGATTTCGGCGTTGGTGGGCCAGATATCCTTCAGATACACATCGCTGCCATCGGTTG
Source organism: Sphingomonas sp. 28-62-11 (assembly GCF_002278865.1). Taxonomy (NCBI): domain Bacteria; kingdom Pseudomonadati; phylum Pseudomonadota; class Alphaproteobacteria; order Sphingomonadales; family Sphingomonadaceae; genus Sphingomonas; species Sphingomonas sp. 28-62-11. The sequence goes on from NZ_NCGB01000020.1 coordinate 18,913, forward strand.
CCTGGCCGATCGGGGTGGTGACGAAATCGGTCGTGACGCTGCCCTTGAGCGCATAGGCCACAACCAACGGTGGCGAGGCGAGGAAGTTGGCGCGGACATCGGGCGACACGCGGCCTTCGAAGTTGCGGTTGCCTGATAGTACCGAGGCGGCGACGATGTCATTCTCGTTGATCGCTGCCGAAATCGCGGGCGCGAGCGGCCCTGAGTTGCCGATGCAGGTCGTGCAGCCATAGCCGACCAGGTTGAAGCCGACCGCGTTGAGATCCGCCGTCAGCCCGGCCTTGTCGAGATAATCGGTCACCACCTGGCTACCCGGTGCGAGCGAGGTCTTCACCCAGGGCTTGGGCTTCAGGCCAAGCGCATTGGCCTTGCGTGCGACAAGGCCTGCGGCGACGAGCACCGAGGGGTTCGAGGTGTTGGTGCAGCTGGTGATCGCGGCGATCACGACGTCGCCGTCGCCGATGTCATGATCCTTGCCCTCGACCGCGACGCGCTTGGGCTCGGAATGGCTGTATACCTTGGCGAGATCGGCGTTGAACACATCGTCGACCTGGGTCAGCACCACTTTGTCCTGCGGGCGCTTCGGCCCGGCGAGCGAGGGGACGACCACGCTCATGTCGAGCTCAAGCGTATCGGTGAACACGGGATCGGGCGCATCGGCGAGCCGCCACATGCCTTGCGCGCGCGCATAAGCCTCGACCAGCGCGATCTGCTCTTCGGTGCGGCCGGTGAGGCGCAGATAGGTGAGGGTCGCGTCATCAACGGGGAAGAAGCCACAGGTTGCGCCATATTCAGGCGCCATATTGGCGATCGTCGCGCGGTCAGCCAGCGAGAGTGCATCAAGGCCGGGGCCGTAGAATTCGACGAAGCGCCCGACCACGCCCTTGGCGCGCAGCATCTGGGTGACGGTGAGGACCAGATCGGTCGCTGTGATGCCTTCAGCCAGCGTGCCCGTAAGCTTGAAGCCGACGACTTCGGGAATCAGCATCGAGACGGGCTGGCCGAGCATCGCGGCTTCCGCCTCGATCCCGCCGACGCCCCAGCCGAGCACACCGAGGCCGTTGACCATCGTCGTGTGGCTGTCTGTGCCGACACAGGTATCGGGATAGGCGACCATGCTGCCATCCGGGGCCTGTGACGACCACACGGCCTGGGCGATATTCTCAAGGTTCACCTGGTGGCAGATGCCGGTGCCGGGGGGCACGACCTTGAAATTATCGAGCGCCTTCGATCCCCATTTCAGGAATTCATAGCGTTCGTTGTTGCGGGCATATTCCAGCTCGACATTGTCGTGGAACGCCTGGGGCGTGCCGAATTCATCGACCATTACCGAGTGATCGATGACGAGGTGAACGGGCACCAGCGGATTGATCTTCTGTGCGTCGCCACCCAGCCGGGTGATCGCATCGCGCATCGCCGCGAGATCGACGACGCAAGGAACACCGGTGAAATCCTGCATCAGCACGCGCGCAGGGCGATACTGGATTTCACGATCCGATTTGCGCTCCTGCTGCCAGTCGACCAGCGCCTGGATATCCTCGGTCGTCACGGTCTTGCCGTCTTCGAAACGCAGCAGATTTTCGAGCAGCACCTTCATCGAAAAGGGCAAGCGGCTGATATCACCCAGCTTCGCCGACGCCTTGGACAGGCTGTAATAGCTGTAGCTCTGGCCGCCTGCGCTCAGCGTGTCGCGTGTGCCGAGCGTGTCTTGTCCGATGGCGGTCATAAGCGGTCCTTCCCTGTTGGCCCTATCAGCGAAGGTGAACGCGGTGGCAGTTGGGGAAACCGCTCACGACCGCGCCATCGCCGATGCATTGCTGTGCGGGAGGCCTTAGCAAGCAGGCGCGCACGGGGGAAGGGGTGGGGTGCGAAGGACGAGGAGTCGGTCCGTTAGGTGCTGGCGACCAAACTGATGCATACCGTCAGACACGCGGTGCCGCAGAAAAAAGATACCACCTAGCCTCACTTTTTACTCTGCTAGGCGAACGTGCGTTCAACGTAGCCCTTCGCGGAATAATCGAGCAGACGACATCCCAACAATTGCAGGATCTCATGAAAATCGAGACAGAATAACTCATTTTCCATGCTAGCGATGATCATGCCGAGAAGTTCTCCGTGCGCAGTGAAGACGGGTCGGCCGGAGCTTCCGGCGTGAACTTCGACAGACGAATTCTCCCTGTTCACGAAGAACCCACGCGTCCGGACTGTAAGGCCATCGGCATACATAATTTCCGGGTTGGCACGTACGCGAGTTATAACGCCGAAGCGATCGCCCTTCACGAACACCTCACCATTGCCCTGAAGAAAGTGGTCGATCGGCGACATAACTGATCGGACCGGATCATGTCCCGAGGAGTTCCGAACGGCGACATCGGGATCGATGCGGATCACGCCTACTTCCTTTAGGCAGCTATAATTGGGGTCAACGCGCCAGAGGTCCATAACGGAGTTGAAACGACTCCAATCGGCCTTGCCAATTTTCCGGCCTTCTCGGTTTAAGATTTTAGCGCCCGAGCGAAAGCCAAAAACATGGGCCGCGCTAATACAATAAATCTCGCGTTCGTCGCCGTCCTTGTCCGGCGTGACGAACGCAGCGATCCGACCTATCCGCCGCTTCTCTCCGACGACAGCATGAATCTCCTGACTCACCTCAACGAGTTCTGTCGAACCGGTCATTTGACGAGGTCTCCCATGGGTGTCAGATCACTCTCGGCGGGCCCTTCGCCCGTTCATACTCGATATTGTAGCCAGCGTATACCGTGGGGCCGTCCCATTTGAGATTTTCTTCGTGGACGATCACCCTAAATCCGGGATTTTGATCGACTTTGCCGATCGCAACTTCCGCGACCTTTCTGGGGTAGTTAGAGCGGTAGTACCGTTCGAGCCTATCTCTGGCCGTTTCGATAGGCGTGACCTCGCTCAGTGGGCCTCTCACCTGCGCAGCCGGACCGTATTTGTCAGTGGAAATGGAATTCGAGAAGTCGAATTCGGCAGCGTTGTCCTTGCTAAAGGCTTCTAATTTAGACGCTCCGAACGTATCGTTCGCGAGCGGACAGTAGGATCGCCTCGGGCCAATCCTCTCGAGTACCCGGCTGAAGGGTCCGACTTCAATCTGTCCAGAAGCCGCCTCTCCCTGAACGAAGTAGCTATCATCCCTAAAAACGACGCCTGTGGCCTCGAGCTCGATTCGGGTCAGGAGGTTTTCGGAAAGGAGGAAGCCTAGGAGAACCTTGTGGATTGGAGATGCCCTGGGAGAGAATGGTTGCGAAAACTTACTCAAAAGCGTCATAGTCACGGCGTCGTTATAGCGAGATCGAAGAAATTTCTTACCCTGCGGCGATAAAATGTCGCCGAGGTAGACAGTTGAGAGCGCTTCTTGGGCTCCCTGCGGATCGGTTGAGAACACTGTACGTGCGGTCTCTTCCTCGGTTTTGATAAGATCCTGCTTTTCGACGTCGACGACGAATTTGTCGGCTACGAAGCGGTAGAGTTGATCAATGTTCTCGTTTGGCCATGCACAGCGAATCAATTCAACCAGCGCGCCGTCGCCATCGCCCACGATCGCAACGGAGGGCTTCTCGAATTTTGAACCGATTGGGATTGGCGAGGTGTCTTCCCAGTAGGAGAAGCGGTCATAGCCCGATATCTTTCGCTCGCTGCTGAACCCGGTCGTTGCGAAGACCGCTGTGAACAGGTCGTACCGTTCGTCGCCGCCGTCTTTGAACGTAACGCGCAGCTTGTTGTTGCGGTTCTCGATCTTAGTCACGTTAGTTGCTAGGTTAACATTAATCCCCTGATGCTCCGCTCCAACGAAGCCAGATCTAAACTCTTGCTCTATCATGTCGGCGATTTCGTTAGAAAAAGCGGAATGCCAATTCAGGAACGGCAGGTCTGTCGAACTTGGTAACGACGAATAAGGCCATGTTACTGAGTTAGGATGTATAAAACGTGTCGTGTTCTTTCTCTGCAACGGCATCAACACGTCGGCGCGCTCAAATAGCGTAACTTGGTAGCCCCTTACGAACATGGCGGCGGCGCACATCACGCCGGCGACCCCACCGCCAACGACAGCCACATCCGTGCCGCTCGCAATACTGCTCGCTACTGCGTCGACTAAATCGAGCGCCCGGCGCTGCTGTGTATGCAAGCTGACGCGCCAAGACATTCCGCCGAGCAGATATATTGAGCGCTTTGGATCAGGCTTACACGCCCTTACTATATCGTTGTTCAAACCGCCCCCATGCAGTCAGATTAGCAATTGTATTCGTTCACGCAATGGGTCTTTTTGCATTTTTAGTCTTATTCTACGACGTTAGTTTAAAAACTTGAGGATTTGCCTTATCGATAGCCATCACCTAATTCATTTAATTAATAACTATTGATCCGGACACAAAAATAAGATATAATCATGTTTCAAAAATCAATCATTTCGGCCAAATACAAAAACCGCCCTTCTGTTAATACTTGTTACTGCAATTGCGATTACATCGTCCAGGCGAGCACGCACCGGCAGCGGACGTTTTTTGAACGCGAGAATTATGCTGTGTAGCGGGATTTGTTGGAATTACGGTGACAGTGCACTTTATTCCGGACCCGTTGCTTGGCGGCCAAACTTGCCGGGCTTTGGATCACGCCCCAGTTGAGTGGCGACGCGGTCGAGAAAGGCGCTGTCGCCCAGTGGCCGCCCGATGCTTTCCGCTTGTCGGAACGTCGATTTACGGTGACACTGCACCTTATTCGCTCAATTTACGACACTGCAACCGCAGTTCATCATAAATCCTGCACCCCCTACCCCAGCACCTCCGCCACCAGATCCTTGCGGCTCAGCTTGCCGATCATCGTCTTGGGCATGGTCTCGCGCACCACGACGCTGTCGACTTGTTCGACCTTGCCGAGTTGCGGATTGAGCCAAGCGGTTAGCGCCGCCCCCGTCGCCTCCTCGCCGTCGTTCAGCGTCACATAGGCGCGCGGATGTTCGCCGCGGTAGCTGTCGGGGATGCCGATGACGAGCGCCTCTTTGACCGCGGGGTGCTTGTACAGGATCGCCTCGATCTGGCTGGGGAACACCTTGAACCCGCCGACCGCGATCATGTCCTTCAGCCGGTCGACGATCTTCACAAAGCCATCGCTGTCGATCTGGCCAACATCGCCGGTGCGCAGCCATTTGGTGCCGTCGGCATCGATGATGAACACATCGGCATCGGCATCGGGCCGGTTCCAATATCCCTTCATGATCTGCGGTCCCGCGACCAGGATCTCGCCGGGCTCGCCCTCTCGCACAGGATGCGCGGGATTTTCCTTGTCGACCAGGCGAATGCGCGTGGCGGGCAGCGGCTGGCCGATCGTGCCGGTCTTGCCCTCGCCTAGATAGGGATTGGCGGAAACGACGCCCGAGGTCTCGGACAGGCCATAGCCTTCCACCAGCTGCGCCTTGGTGACCTGCTCAAACTTTGTGCGCAGCTCGCCCGGCAGCGGCGCGCCGCCGGATATGCAGACGCGCAGGCAAGAGAAATCGGTGCTGGCGATCTTCGGGTGATCGAGCAGCGCCTGATACATGGTCGGTACACCCGGTAGCGCGGTGGCGCGGGTTCGCGAGATGGCGGCAAGCGCCTGGGCGGCATTGAAGCGCGGCAGCATCACAATGCACCCGCCCGACAGCACCGTCCGGTTGAGCACGCAGGTATTGGCGAACACATGGAACAGCGGGAGCACGCCGAGAATGCGGTCCTCCATGCCCGGCTCGGGATCGATCGCGTTCACCTGTCGCGCATTCGCGGTCAAATTCTGGTGAGTGAGCATCGCGCCCTTGGGGCTGCCCGTGGTACCGCCGGTATATTGGATCAGGGCGACATCATGCTCGGGGTCGATTGCGGCGGGGGGCAGTTTGCCATCATTCGCGATCAGCGCGCTGAACGCGGTGATGCGCGGATCATGCGGCTTGGCGGCCACGTCTTTCCCGTTGAACAGGCGGTAGAAAATCGATTTGACCGGCGGCAGCGCGCCCGCGACCGATCCGACCACCAGCCTTTCGAGCGCGCTTTCCTCCAGCACCTTCAGCGCCGTGGGAAGCAGCGCCGACGCGGAGATCGTGAACAGCATCCGCGTGCCCGAATCGGCGACCTGATGCTCAAGTTCCGCCGCGGTATAGAGCGGCGAAAAGTTTACCACCGTCGCGCCCAGTTTCAGGATGCCGTAATAGGCAGCGACATAATGCGGCACGTTCGGCAGGAACAACCCGATCCGATCGCCCGGCCCATAGCCAAGCGCGTGTAATCCCTTGGCGACGCGGTTTGCGCCATCCAACGTTTCAGCATAGCTGTAATGGCGGCCGAGGAAATCGATCAGCGGCGCATCGCCGTTCAGCGAAGCAGCCTGATCGAACATCGTCGTCATCGCTAAGGGCGGGAAAGGTCGGTCCCAACCGCCGGGGTGTCGGTAAGAAGTGTGCCAAGCGTTTTCGTCGCGGATCATTGACACAGGTGTAAGCAGCAACGCGCTGCAATCAACCCGTCATTTTAGGGCGAACGGTAACGCTCAGGCGAAGCGCTTCGAGGTCCAGGTGATGAGGACCGAAACCGCCATCAGGCCGACATCAAAAGCGGCGCGCACCTCGCGCGGGGTGGGATCGCTCGCTTCATGAGTGATGACACGGATATCCGCCGTCGGATGCCGAACCGACATCGCGAGCAACAGCAGTGCAGAACCAGCCAAGATTACCCGACGATTACGCATGACGAGTCGTCCTCCTGAAGTCAGGCTTACTTTACTTTTGGAGTCGCTGCAAGTGGCTTCAGGCGGCGATCGCCAAATCATATCGCACCCGATCGCGGCCTTCGGATTTGGCGGCGAACAGCGCGCGATCAGCCCGGCGATAGAGTTTCTTCCAGTCAATGTCGGTGGCCAGTGGGCCCGTGCTTGCGCCGATGCTGGCCGTAACGGTCAGATCGAAGGGCATGCGTTCGGCGCGCAACCGATCAAGGATCGTCGCGGCGTCAATCGCGCGATTGGCGGGCAGCAGGACCGCGAACTCCTCGCCACCGATCCTCGCCACCAGCCCCTCGGCAGGGATTGATGCGCGCAACGCCCGAGCGAACACGCGCAACACCTCGTCGCCGCCATCATGGCCAATCGTTTCGTTGACCGCCTTGAAATGATCTAGGTCCGCGATCAATAGAACATGATCCCCCGTCTGGCCGATCGCCCGGGCCAAAAATGACCGGCGGTTGAGCAGCCCGGTCAGCGGATCGGTATCTGCAAGCGCTCGAGCGGCGAGTTCGCGGACGCGCGCATCGTCTCGCTCACGGCTGAGCAGGCGGACGCGATAGGAAATCGCGAACGATGACAATAACGCTTCGCTCGTCATTGCCATAATCGTCGAGTTATCGACCCAGAAGCTCCAGTTGATGAAGTTCAGGCCATTGGCAACGCGAAGCCCGGCAAAGATGATCGGCGCGGCCCAGGCGATGGTAACCACCCAGAAATAGCGGCTTCTGGTCGTCCATGCCCGCCACAATATAGGGGGGACAAGCGCCACGACGCCGATAAAGGACATCACAAAAATCCGCTGCAGCATGAATGCCTGCCACGGGACGAGCAGCGCGAACATCACCGCGCTGGCGATCAATACGCCGCAGACAAGCATGATGGCGGGGGAGAGCCACCCGGCACAGACTTCAGGTTCGAAATAGGCACGGGCAAACAGCAGCGCGAGGCTCGCTGAAATCCCGAGCATCAGATAGTTGATCTTGACCCGGACCAAATCGGGCAGATCGGGCCAGATCCAGGCCAGCGCGCCTGATGATGACAGCGCATAGACCGCAAGCGATGCGACCATCAGACAGTAAATGAGCTGGAAGGGGTGCCGCAACGCCCGCCACATCGCCAGGTTATGCAGGATCAGCGCCACGCATAGCCCGCCAAATGCCGAATAAAGTGCTGCCATGAACAGGTTGAGTGTCGCACTTTCGCCCGGTTCGGTAATTTGGGCGCCGACCACAATACCGCGGGGATTCCCCGATCCTTCGATCTTCCAAAGCAGTTGGACAAGGGGTGTCGCGCGCGCGGGCAGCACTTGTTCGACAATCGCGCCGAGCTGCAAGTGGCGCGAAATCTCATGCTTGGCCATCGGCAGCGCGATAATCACCCCGTCGGCATAGCGCCCGTAGAGGATCGAGCGATCCTGTGTTGTCGCCGATGTGCGCACGGCCGCCGGCATCGAGGGGCTCGACCATTTCGGCAAAACAGGGGCGATTACCCAGAAATCGCCGGGGCCGAAACTGGTTTGCCGCGTTCGGCAATCGAAACGGGCGGTCGCGGCGAATAGCTGCCTGGCTACATCGCCCTTGACTCCACGCTTGACGCATAGGTCAAGCGGTGGGTTGCTGAGGCCATTCTGTGCCCGCGCTGGCGCCGAGGAAAGCGCCATCGCCAATGCGGCGAAAACCAGGGCCAAGATGCGCCGACAGAGGAAAGAACGCCCGAATTCCATTCCATCGGCGGTAACTGACTATAGCAAAGATAATGTAAAGATGGGCCGACCGGCGGAAGGACGTGCGCCTATCCGTCGGCCGGCCCGGCCTTATGCGTCAGCGCGATGCGTTTGCGCCGTTAACCACGGCGATTTGGATGGTGCCCGTTGCTGCCGCAACGCGCTGATCGAGCTGGCGGCGCGCATCGGCGAGAGCAGCGTCGCGGCAGGCGTCGGCACCGCGCGTGAACAGTACGCCGCGACGATACGCAGGTTCGCACACGCGGTTGGCGGCGTGGATCAGCCGCGCATCGATGCGCGCACGACCTTCGACCGAGCGCAGATCGGCACGATTGATGATGACAGTGCGGCTTTCCCGAACGACGGTTTGCGCGAGAACGGGTGTCGAGATGGCGATAGCTGCAAGCGAAATTGCAGACAGCACAATGGCTTTGGTAAACATGGGTGATCTCCTGGGGATAGGGCGAACATGTCCGCGGTCTGCGCCGCGCGACGCCGTTCCCCTAGGCGCGAGACGAGTCAGGCGCGTGACCGGTCAGCGACACGCCTGGGAAGAAATTACGACAGTTATGCTGCCATAGTGTCGCCGATCTGACACATCGCGCCCACCCCGGCAGCCACAAAAAAGGGCGGCCCGAAGGACCGCCCTTTGATTGTTTCAACTGATTGAGGTCGAAGAGCTATTTTACTTCGATCTTCTCGGCTTTGCCCTTCTTTTTGGGTTTTTTGGGGGCCGCCGGGATGATCTCGAAGGAGAGTGCGTTGTCCTTCAGCTTCACCGTCACCTCGCCGCCATGGACGAGCTTGCCGAACAACAATTCTTCGGCGAGCGGCTGCTTGATCTTTTCCTGGATCAGGCGGCCCATCGGACGGGCACCATAAAGCTTGTCATAGCCCTTGGTGGTGAGCCACGCCTTGGATTCATCGTCCAGGTTGATATGGACCTGCCGATCCGCCAGCTGCAGTTCGAGCTGGAGGATGAATTTGTCGACGACGCGGGCGACAACTTCCGGTGGAAGATAACCGAACGGCACGATTGCATCGAGCCGGTTTCGGAATTCCGGCGTGAACATCTTCTTCACCGCCTCCTCATCCTCGCCTTCGCGCGTCATCGCGCCAAAGCCGACCGCCTCGCGCGCCATGTCGCTGGCGCCCGCATTGGTCGTCATGATCAGGATGGTGTTGCGGAAATCGACTGTCTTGCCGTGGTGATCGGTGAGCTTGCCGTTGTCCATCACCTGCAACAGGATGTTGAACAGATCGGGATGCGCCTTTTCGATTTCGTCGAGCAACAGCACCGAATGCGGCTGCTGGTCGACTGCATCGGTGAGCAACCCGCCCTGATCATAGCCGACATAGCCCGGAGGCGCGCCGATCAGTCGGCTGACCGAGTGGCGTTCCATATATTCGGACATGTCGAACCGCTGGAGCGGGATGCCCATGATCGACGCAAGCTGACGGGCAACTTCGGTTTTGCCGACGCCGGTGGGGCCGGTGAACAGATAATTGCCGATCGGCTTGTCGGGATCGCGAAGCCCGGCGCGCGACAGCTTGATCGCGGACGCCAGTTTTTCGATCGCGGCATTCTGGCCGAACACAACGCGCTTTAGATCGGTTTCGAGGCTGGCAAGCGCCGCCGTATCGTCCTTTGACACCGATTTGGGCGGGATGCGCGCCATCGTCGCGATTACCTGTTCGATCTCCTTGGCGGTGATCGTGCGCTTGCGGCGGCTGGGCGGCACGAGCATCTGCATTGCGCCAACCTCGTCGATCACGTCGATTGCCTTGTCCGGCAATTTGCGATCGTTGATATAGCGCGCCGACAGTTCGACCGCGGTCTTGATCGCATCGGGCGTGTATTTTACCGAATGATGCTCTTCGAAAGCGGTCCGCAGCCCGGTCAGGATCTTGATCGTATCCTCGATCGTCGGTTCGTTGACGTCGATCTTCTGGAACCGGCGCAGCAGCGCGCGGTCCTTTTCGAAATGGTTGCGGAATTCCTTGTAGGTGGTCGAGCCGATGCAGCGTATCGTGCCGCCCGACAAAGCCGGCTTGAGCAGGTTCGACGCGTCCATCGCGCCGCCGCTGGTGGCCCCGGCGCCGATGACGGTGTGGATTTCGTCGATGAACAGGATCGCATCGGGCAGCTTTTCGAGCTCGTTGACGACGGCCTTCAGCCGCTCCTCGAAATCACCGCGGTAACGCGTACCGGCGAGCAGCGCGCCCATGTCGAGCGAATAGATGATCGCTGGCTTCAGGACCTCAGGCACATCACCTTCGATGATTTTCCGCGCCAGCCCTTCCGCAATCGCGGTTTTGCCGACGCCGGGATCGCCCACATAAAGCGGGTTGTTCTTGCTGCGGCGGCACAGGATCTGCACCGTCCGGTCAACCTCGGCATGGCGGCCGATCAGTGGATCGACTTTGCCCTTGCGGGCCTTTTCGTTGAGGTCGACGCAGAATTGCTTCAGCGCGCTCTCGCCCTTCGCCTTGCCGTCCTGCTTGGCGGGCTTTTCCTCTTCGGCACCCTTTGGCGACGATGCTTCGGTGGGGGTGCCGCCCTTGCCGACGCCGTGGCTGATGAAGCTGACCGCGTCGAGGCGGCTCATATCCTGCTGCTGCAGGAAATAGACGGCATAGCTCTCGCGCTCGCTGAACAAAGCAACGAGCACGTTCGCGCCAGTCACTTCATCGCGGCCGGATGACTGGACGTGGAGGATCGCGCGCTGGACAACGCGCTGGAAACCGCTGGTCGGCGACGGATCAGTCGCCGCTTCCACCTTCAGCGCCTCAAGCTCGGTATCGAGATAATGGGCGACGGTCGTCTTCAACTCGCCGAGATCGACCCCGCATGATGCCATCACCTTCGACGCGTGCTCGTCATCGACCAGTGCGAGCAGCAGATGTTCGAGCGTTGCATATTCATGGCGGCGCGATGAGGCGGCTTCGAGGGCCTTGTGCAGCGTGGTCTCAAGCGCGGAAGCAAAAGAGGGCATTATCTTAACTCCAAACGGACCGTCAGGCGACGGCCCTTTCCAGCTATGTTGGAAGGCGCGCCCTCCGCATCAAGCACTTGACAAACTTCCGCCCCGAACGGCTTCGAAGGCGAAAGACCTGTCACCGTCTGAATAACGCATCCGCGCTTGCGCGATGGTTAACGGCTTTTGACAAATGTCGCTTGGTGCGTTCGATCTCTGCGGCCAGCGCGGTAATGCGCGCTTCCAGCTCCTCGACCGACAACGGGTCGAGCTCAAGCCGGGCAAGCGCCTCCAGAGGATCGCTCGCCCGACGCGGCAAATTCTCGTCGGGCTCCATGTGCGACAACGTTGACCCGCGCGATCGTCGTGTCAATAAGGCCATCGGGGCTTTTTCCAGCGACGATCCCATACGGGGCCCAAGGGTGGCGGATTCCATGAGCGCAATTCCCGAAACCATGCCGGATATCATGACGGCGATCGATCCGGCCGCGCCCGGCGGGCCGGAAGTGCTGGTGCCCGTGATCCGCCCGATCCCGGTCCCGGGCGCGGGCGAGGTGCTGATCCGGGTTGCCGCGGCCGGGGTGAACCGGCCCGATGTGCTTCAGCGCAAGGGGCTGTACCCGATGCCGCCGGGCGCGCCATCGATCCTGGGGCTGGAGCTGGCCGGTACTGTGGTCGCGCTGGGCGAGGGGGTGGAGCCCGAAATGCTTGGCCAGCCGGTCTGTGCGCTGGTCGGCGGCGGGGCCTATGCCGATTTCGCGGTCGCGCCGGTCGGCACCTGCCTTCCCGTCCCGCCTGCACTCTCGATGGTCGAAGCGGCGGCGATCCCCGAGACGCTGTTCACCGTGTGGACCAATGTGTTTGAGCGCGGCTACGCGAGCGAGGGCGATACCGTGCTCGTTCACGGTGGCACCAGCGGCATCGGGACGATGGCGATCGCGCTCGGCACGATCTTTGGGCTGACCGTGATCGTGACGGCGGGATCGGATGAGAAATGCGCGGCGGCGATGGCGCTGGGGGCGGCGCATGCGATCAATTACAACACGCGGGATTTCGTCGCCGAGGTGAAGGCGTTCACCGGCGGGGCGGGGTGTGCGGTGGTGCTCGACATGGTGGGCGGAGACTATGTGCCGCGCAACCTGCAGTGCCTCGCCGATGACGGCCGCCATGTCTCAATCGCGGTGCAGGGCGGCATGATGGCGACGATCCCGATCTTCGAGGTAATGCGCCGCCGCCTGACGCTCACCGGATCGACGCTGCGCCCCCGCGACCTGGATTTCAAATCAATGGTGGCCGACGAGCTCGCCCGAAACGTGTGGCCGCATGTCGAGGCGGGGCGGCTGAAACCGGTGATCGACAAGACCTTCCCGTTGGCCGAAGCTGGCGCAGCCCATGCCCGGATGGAAGCGGGCGATCATGTAGGCAAGATTGTGCTGACAATGGGCGGCATCTTATAAGGGCAGCTTGTCGCCCGACAGGATTTCCTAATTCGATCCGCGGACGACTGGTGGGCTATGGCGCGCTGGCTGATGCAGGGAGCCTCGCATGACCGACTTGATCCTCCACGAATACGCCCCGTCCGGCAATTGCTACAAAATCCGGCTCACCGCGGCGCATTTGGGAATTGCGCTGGCGCGGCTCGGCTATGACATATTGGCGGGCGAAACGCGGACGCCGTCGTTTCTGGCGACCGTCAACCCCGATGGCCGCATTCCCGTGCTGCAGATCGGCGATCGGTTTCTGCCCGAGAGCAACGCAGCGTGTTTCTACCTCGCCGACGGATCACCGCTGATCCCGGCGGATCGCTTTGCGCGGGCTGATATGCTGCGTTGGATGTTCTTCGAACAATATAATCACGAACCCAATATCGCGACCTTGCGGTTCTGGCTCGCCTTTGTCGGGGAGGATGCGCTGAGCGACATGCAAAAGGCGCAGATTCCGGGGAAGCGCGCGGCGGGGGATGCGGCGCTGGCGCTGATGGATGAACAATTGGCCCGTACGCCGTTTCTGGTTGGGGACACCCTGACGCTCGCCGATATCGCGCTTTATGCGTACACCCATGTTGCTGGCGAGGGGGGATTCGATCTCGCAGCCTATCCCGCAGTGACGGCGTGGCTTGCGCGGATCGCCGCCATGCCGGGTCATATTGGCATTCTCGATTAAAAAACCCGCGTTTCTGCGGTCTCCAACGATTCGAACTGTAACACAAACTCGGCATAGCCGACCAACCAGCCAATGGTTGCAAGGGTTAGAGCATGGACGTTGCCCAGCTTGTGATGGACACCGGCATCACCGATTTCGCCGATTTCGCGCATTCCAATCCCGTCATCCCGGAAAAGTCGGTCGAGGGGCGGCGGCAGTTCCGCACGATCTGGATTTCGGACATCCATTTGGGCACGCGCGGGTGCAATGCCGAGATGCTGATCGACTTTCTCGATCATGTCGACAGCGAAACATTGTATCTGGTCGGCGACATCATCGATGGCTGGCGGCTGAAGAAGAAATTCTATTGGCCAGCCGCGCATAACGACATTGTCTGGCGGCTGCTGAAACGCGCCAAGCGCGGTGCCAAGGTGATCTATATCCCCGGCAATCATGACGAGGTTTTCCGCCAGTTTTCGGGGCTCGACTTTGGCGGCATCTCGATCCGGCGCAAGGCGATCCACCAGACCGTGGATGGCCGCCGCCTGCTGGTGCTGCACGGTGACGAATTCGATGCGATCACGCTGGCGCACAAGTGGCTCGCACATGTCGGCGATTTTGCGTACAATGCGCTGATGGGGCTGAATCGGGCGGTCAATGCGTTTCGCAGACGCTTTAACATGCCCTATTGGTCGCTCTCAAAGCACGCCAAGGCAAAGGTGAAGAACGCTGTCGAGTTCATCTCCAATTACGAAGAGATCGTCGCGCATGCAGCCGGCGCGCGCGGTGTCGACGGGGTGGTGTGCGGGCATATCCATACGGCCGAACACCGCATGATCCAGGGCATCGAATATTGGAACGATGGCGATTGGGTGGAAGGCTGCACCGCGCTGGTCGAACATTTCGACGGCCGGATGGAGGTGCTCCACTGGGCCGATGAAATCGCCGTTCGAGAGCTCGGCAAAGTATCGGCGCTGGCGGCCTGACGCGCGTGCGGATCGCCATCGCCACTGATGCGTGGAGCCCCCAGGTGAATGGAGTGGTGCGCACGCTTCAGTCGGTGCGCGCCGAGCTTGAGCGCCAGGGGCATGAGGTGCTGGTGATCAGCCCCGAGCGTTTCTATTCGATGCCGTGCCCCACCTATCCTGAAATCCGGCTGGCCTTTGCGCGGACCGCGTCAGTCGGCAAGATGCTCGCCGATTTCAATCCGCACGCGATCCATCTGGCGACCGAAGGGCCGATTTGCCTCGCCGCGCGGCGCTGGTGCCTGGCGCGCGATTTTCCCTTCACCACCGCCTATCACACCCAGTTCCCCGATTATGTGTCGGCGCGGATCGGGATCGATCCGGGCTGGATCTGGCGGTATATCACCTGGTTCCACTGGCCTGCCCAGGCAGTGCTTGCATCGACCCCGTCGATCGCGACTACGCTGCGCGACCACGGGCTGACGCGGATCAAGCATTGGGGGCGCGGGGTCGATCTGTCGACTTTCGGCGCACACGTCACGCCCGATCCTGCGATCCGCGCGCTGGCCCATAGCGGTGGGGGGCCGATCCAGCTCTATGTCGGCCGCGTCGCGATCGAAAAGAATATCGAGGCGTTTTTGGACTCGAGCGTGCCGGGCACCAAGGTGATCGTGGGCGACGGCCCTGCCCGCGCGGCGCTGCAGGCGAAATACCCGCAAGCGCACTTCCTGGGCCCGAAGTTCGGTGCCGAACTTGCCGCTGCTTATGCGTCGGCTGACGTGTTCGTATTTCCCAGCAAGACGGACACGTTCGGGCTGGTGATGATCGAGGCGCTGGCATCGGGCGTGCCGGTCGCGGCGTTCCCGGTGACCGGGCCGGTCGATGTGCTGAAACCAGGCGTTGGCGCGATGGCTGAAGATCTGGATGCAGCGATCACCGCTGCACTCACCCTCGATCGGTCGGCCTGCGCCGCTTATGGCCAAACCTTCACCTGGGAAGCGAGCGCGCGGCAGTTTCTGGAGGCACTGGCCCCGGTTCGCCTGGACGAAGCGCTGGCTGCCTGAACTGAAATCGCTCCATAATACGACGTCGCTTGCCCCCACCGCTGATCCGCATTAAGTCCACTCTATTACAGGCCGCTCCGTGAAGGGGCGGCCCTTTCTGTTTTTAAGGAGTTTATCGTGGCCCAGCCGCTCATGCCGCACGCAACCGCCTCATGGCTGGTCGACAATACGGCGCTCAGTTTTGAACAGATCGCCGAATTTTGCGGGCTGCACATCCTCGAAATCCAGGCGATTGCCGATGATACGGCAGCCACCAAGCTTACCGGGCGCGATCCGGTGCGCGCGCATGAGCTGACGCAGGAAGAGATCGAAAAGGGCCAGGCCGATCCGAGCTATTCGCTGAAGATGCTGAAAGGCCCCGATCAGGTCCGCCGCACCAAGGGGCCGCGTTATACCCCGGTATCGAAGCGGCAGGACAAGCCCGATGGCATCGCCTGGATCATCCGCAATCATCCAGAGATTTCGGACGGGGCGATCGGCAATCTGATCGGCACTACCCGCACGACGATCGCCGCGATCCGCGATCGCAGCCACTGGAACATCGCCAACATCACCCCGAAGGATCCGGTGACGCTCGGCCTGTGTTCGCAGCGTGAGCTTGACGCGATCGTCGCCAAGGCCGCCAAGGCAGCGGGCATCGAAGCCCCGGTCGATAACCGGCTCGAGGGCGATCGCGCCGCGCTGATCACAGAACTGCGCGCCCAGCGCGAACAGGCCGCCCGCGATGCCGAAAATGCGGGTGTGGCGGAGACCGAACTCGAGGCGCGCGGCTTCGAGGACCCCTTCAAGCGCCGTTGATTGAGAAAGTATTTGAAATCTAATCCGTTTGTTTCGAGCGAAGTCGAGAAACGGGTTCCGAGCGCTGCGCAGGGTGTCTCGACTTCGCTCGACACGAACGGGGAAGCAGAATGTCGAGCTCAACCCTGAATGGGGATTCTTCCATTACCGCATTCGTCGCTGACGAAAGCTTTGTGCCGACCAGCCATAAGGGGCTGACCTATCCGTTCGGGCATCCGGTGGTCGAGCCGGATGTGCCGTTCGATATCGTGCCCGGGCTGAAGCTGGTGCGGCTGACAGTGCCGGGGCCGCTGAAGCATATCAATTGCTGGCTGATCGACGATCATGACGATCGCGGGCCGGGCGTAGCGCTGGTCGATACCGGCATGAACCTGCCCGATGCGCGCACCGCCTGGAAAGCGCTTTCCAAGGGTGCGCTCGCGGGCGTGCGGATCACCAAGGTGATCGGCACGCATTTCCACCCCGATCATATCGGCCTAGCCGGCTGGATGTGCGATCATCACGATTGCCCGCTGGTGATGACGCGCGGCGAATGGCTGACGGCGCGCATGCTCGCCGCCGATGCGCGCGATGTGGTGCCTGATGAGATGACCGCGTTCTGGCGCGCTGGCGGCTGGGATGACGCGCAGGTGGCGCATGGCACCGCGCGTGGCTGGAGCGGGTTTCGTCGGATCATTACCCCGTTACCGCTGGGCTTCCGGCGGATCGCGGACGGCGACACGCTGATGATCGGCGGTCGGCCGTGGCGGATCGTGACCGGATCGGGCCACAGCCCGGAACATGCGTGTTTGCTCGATGAAGAGCGCGGCATCCTGATTTCGGGCGATCAGGTGCTGCCTCGGATCAGCTCCAACGTTTCGCTGAGTGTCACCGAGCCGGACGCCGATCCGCTCGGCGAATGGCTGGACTCGATCGCGAAGCTGAAGCGGCTGCCGCACCACCTGCTCGTGCTGCCGGGGCATGGCGACCCGTTTATCGGGCTGCACGTGCGTCTCGACGCGCTCGACCGCGAGCACCGCGACCGGCTCGACGAGCTGGCGGTATTCATCGCCGAAGCACCGCGCCGTGCGGTCGACTGCTTCGGGCGGCTGTTCCGACGCGCGATCGGCCCCGAAGTGCTCGGCATGGCGACGGGGGAGGCGCTCGCGCATTTGCGGCGGCTCGAGGTTGAGGGGCGGGCCGTGAAGGACGTGGCGGACGGCGTTTGGTGGTATCGCGCGCCGTGAGGGACAAGATCAACGCCTAGCTACACTGGAGCACCCCTCCTCCCGTTTGCCCTGAGCGAAGTCGAAGGGCACGTGCTGCCCATAGGCTTCGACTTCGCTCAGCCCGAACGGCGGTGGTGGATCGACACAGCTCCATACGGCGCTAATCATGGCCGCCCAGCCAAATCGGGAGTCCAACCATGTCCGACCTTCGCCAGCGCGCGATCGACCTGTACGATGCGTTCACGCATGAGCATCATGATCGCCGCAAGCTGCTGACCCAGATGGTCGCGCTTGCCGGCTCGGTCGCGGCGGCTGAAGTGCTGATCGCCGGGATCGCCGCATCGCCTGTATCGGCCGCGATGATTGATCCGAAAGACCCGCGCCTGACCGCGCAGGATTTCATCGCCAAAGACGGCGTTCGTCAGGGCTATTGGGCAAAGCCGAGCGGCCGCCGGGGGCGGTTGAGCCCGGTGCTGGTGATCCACGAAAATCGCGGGCTGACGCCGCATATCCAGGATGTAACGCGCAAGCTGGCATTGGTGGGCTTTTATGCCTTTGCGCCCGATTTTCTCGCCCCGCTTGGCGGCACCCCGGCGGATGAAAACAAGGCGCGCGAGATGATCGGCAAGCTCGATCTGGGCGTTGCCGTGGCGAACGGCGTCGCGATGATCGAGACGCTTGCGGTGGGCAAGTCGCGCGGCGGCAAGGTGGGCGCGATCGGCTTTTGTTGGGGCGGCGCGATGGTCAATCGGCTCGCGGTGGCAGCGGCGGGCAAGCCGTTGGCGGCCTGCGTTCCCTATTACGGATCAGCGCCGAACCCCGCCGAAGCCCCAAAGGTGACGGCGGCCGTCATGCAGCAGCTCGCCGGGCTGGATGCGCGCGTCAACGGCACCGCACTCCCTTGGGGCGAAGCGCTGAAGGCGTCGGGCAAGAACGTGACCACGCACGTTTATGACGGGGCGAACCACGCTTTCAACAATGACACCTCAGTCGAACGTTATTCGAAGCCGGTGGCCGATCTCGCATGGGAACGCACCACCGCTTTCCTGCATGCACAACTTGACGGCGGCTGAATTTCGTTCACAATTTGTTCTAAAGTGACGAGTCGGAGGATAGCATGGCGAGCGAGCTGATTTTCTACACCAACCCCATGTCGCGCGGACAGATCGCGCGCTGGGCGATCGAGGAAAGCGGCGCGACGTACGACACCGTCGTACTCGATTATGCGACAACGATGAAGCAGGAGCCGTTCCTGTCGATCAACCCGATGGGCAAGGTCCCAGCCATCGTCCATAGCGGAAAGATCGTCACCGAATGCGCCGCGATCTGCGCCTATGTGGCGGATGCCTTTCCCGATGCCGGGCTGGCACCGCCCCTCACCGATCGCGCCGATTATTACCGCTGGCTGTTCTTCGCTGCCGGACCAGTGGAACAAGCCGTTACCAACCGCGCGATGGGGTTCACGCCGTCCGACGAGCAGGGCCGGATGGCAGGCTACGGCAATTACGATCTTGCGGTGGATGTGCTCGAAAAGGCCGTGGCAGCATCGCCCTATATCGCGGGCGACCGGTTTACTGCCGCAGACGTTTATATCGGTTCGCAGGTCATCTGGGGCGTGCAATTCGGCACCCTGCCCAAGCGCGCAGCGTTCGAAGATTATATGGGACGGCTGATCGAGCGCCCGGCCTATGTGCGGGCGAAGGGTATTGATTCAGCGCTGATCGCGGAGGCGCAAGCAGTCGATTGATCACGCAGAATTGCCATAGGCTCAACGTTTCAGTTGAACCGGTTTTCCATTGCTCTAATAACTGTACACAATGTTGGAAGAACAAGGCCAACGGTTAGTCACTTACAAGAACGGAGGCATGCCATCGTGACAGAGTTAGGGAAGAGCGACATGTTGGCACCGCAGTTGCGGCCAGCAGCGGTTTTAGTCTTTTTCCTGATTGCGTTCGGCTGGTCATGGGGCTGGTGGATTTTGGGCCGACCGGTCGGAGTCTCTGACCTGTCCGACGATCGCTTTACCAATATTCTGCTGTGCGGTAGTTTTGGCCCAATGATCGCTGCGTTTGTTGCGTCCTTTGTGGCGGGCGGAGCTGGCGCGACAAAATCATGGCTTGGTTCCCTAATCAAGTTCAGGGCACCGTGGTGGTGTTATCTCTACACGTTCCTGCTGCTCCCGTTGCTGGCGCTTATTGCTGTGACGATGCTGGGCATGGAAGCGAAGATTGGTTGGGCCAAGGCAGCGGGCACGCTTGTGATCGCGATGGTGCCGAATGCAATCATTGGCGGTATCGTGTTCGGCCAGGGTCCGTTAGGCGAAGAACCCGGTTGGCGCGGTTGGCTACAACCTGCCGCGGAGAAGCGATCGCTGTTTTGGGCACCTGTATTCCTGGGCATCATCTGGGCGGCGTGGCACGCGCCCTTGTTCGGCTTTGAGAGCTTCCGCCAAGGCATTGCGTCGATCCCGATCTGGCTGACGGGCTACACGATTTCCCTCATTGCGGCGTCATGCGCGTTCGGGGCGCTGTACCGTTGGTCGAGAGGGTCGGTGCCAATCTGTGTTTTCGCGCATGCCGTTCTCAACATAACTGCAGCCTCGACATCGCGGCTCTGGGCGTTTGATTCGAGCGAATATTTTTTCTGGTTCTACGTCGTCGTGCTGACGATTTTCGGCGTTATAACGGTATGTGTTGACCGACTATTGGGATCACGCAAAACCGCATAATCGGATCATGCCGGATCGTTAGTCCCGTTTAGCGGTAATCCTGTTCTCCCGTTCCATTTGAGCCCGTCGCCCCGGCAGCGCCGCCATCACGCTTGCGCGCCATTCGGGGGAGCCGCTTGCCCAACCGCCGATTTCGTGGAGCGACCGAGCACAGCCAACACAGAGTCGGGTGGCCGGATCGATCTGGCAGATATTGACGCAGGGGCTTTCGATCGGCTCGACCGGAACGATCTCGATAAAGCCCGGCGTCATCGCGCTCAGCTGATCGTGGCGCGCAGGAAATCGGGGAGCGGGCCGTTCCAACCGCCGTCATCCGGGCCGTCATCGCTTTGAACGGGTGCGGGCGCGCGGGCGGGGCGGGCGGGTTTAGGCACTGCCGCTTCGCGCGGTGGACGCGGGGTGCGGGCAGGGCGTTCGACGGCAACGTCAGCCTCAACTTTCGGTTCAGCTTTCGGCGCAGCCTTTGCGGCGGGCTTGCGGGCCGAACGTCGGCCAGTTTCGCGCGGCGCAGCGTCAGCGTCGTCGTCCGCAGTTGCGGGCGAAGACGTTCCCGCCACCCGGTCGATCTTCTGCCCGGTCAGCTTTTCGATATTGGCGATATTCTCGGCATCGTCAGGCGTGACGAAGGTATAGGCGACCCCCGTCGCGCCCGCGCGGCCGGTGCGGCCGATGCGGTGGACATAATCATCGGGGTGCCAGGGCGCATCAAAGTTGAACACATGGCTGACGCCCTTGATGTCCAGCCCGCGCGCCGCGACGTCAGACGCGACCAGAATGTTGACGTCGCCCGCCTTGAACCGATCGAGTTCGGCGATCCGCTGCGATTGCTCCATGTCGCCGTGAATTTCGCTCGACCGGTAACGATCGCGCTGCAGCGACTTGTTGAGCTCGCGCACCGTGGTTTTGCGGTTGCAGAAGATGATCGCGGTCTTGACGTCTTCGGCCGCGAGCAATTCGCGCAGGCGATCCTTTTTCTTCGCGGCGGAAACCGGGACGACCCATTGCTTGATGTTGACGTTCGCGGTCGCCGGTCGGGCCACTTCGACCATCTTGGGGTTGTCGAGAAACTTGTCCGCCAGCCGCTTGATCGGCGCGGGCATCGTGGCGGAAAACAGCAACGTCTGGCGCTGTTTGGGCAGCTTGGTGCAGATTTCCTCGATATCGGGGATGAACCCCATGTCGAGCATCCGGTCCGCCTCGTCGATCACCAATAGCGAGCAGCCATTGAGCATGATTTTGCCCCGACCGAACAGGTCCATCAGCCGGCCCGGCGTCGCGATCAGCACGTCGACACCCTTTTCGAGCGCGGCCATCTGGTCAGTCATCGAAACGCCGCCGATCAGCAGCGCCATCGAAAGCTTGTGATACTTGCCGTATTTCTCGAAATTCTCCGCCACCTGCGCGGCGAGTTCGCGCGTCGGCTCAAGGATCAGCGAGCGCGGCATTCGGGCGCGGCTGCGGCCTTGGGCGAGAATGTCGATCATCGGTAGCACGAAGGATGCGGTCTTGCCGGTGCCGGTTTGCGCGACGCCGATCATGTCGCGCATCATCAGAATCGAGGGGATTGCACTCGCCTGGATGGGGGTGGGCACAGTGTAGCCCGAATCCTCGATGGCGCGAAGAAGTTCGTCAGATAGGCCGAGATCGGCAAAGGTCATGCTGGGTCCGGAAAAAGGGCGCGCGCAACGCGGGCCTGAAAGCGATCAATGCGGTTGCGGATTCCACCCCGATTGTCAAGATTTGCCGCGGTGACCGGCAAACTCAGCGCTTGGGCTGCAGTGTCTTGAAAGCCTCGATGCGGCAAGAATCGCCTGAACGCGATCGGATCGCATCGCGCCTGGCGCAGATCATGCCGTCGGGCGTCCGCTTCAGGTAGAAGCCGGCGTAGAAATCGATCGCGCGACAATCATCGTCGAAGCGCGCGCGCAGCCGCCGATTGTCCATCATGATCAGGTCGACGCTATCGACCCGGGTCACCGATGCACCAGCGATCAGATTGATTGGCTGGCACTTTTCGGCCTTTTTTTCCTTCCACTCCACCATTTTTACCGTCGCCTGCTGCCGGTTCCTTGGCGGATCGGGCAGGCGCGGCACGCGTACCGTAATCCGCTGGCGGATGGTGAACTGGCTATACTGCGCGCGCAAATCGATCTTCCCCGGTTTTTCGGGTAGCGGTGCGCCAATCAGCAGCAGCAGGACGGATGGAAAAGCGAGATGGGCCATTGGTCGGTAGCTCTGTTACCGCCAATGGTTGAACAGTCGATGAACTGGTGCGCGGTGCTGCTGCCATCGGCATCGCCAACTGGTTTCTGCCGCATCCTCATGCTAGCCCGATCCTGCAATGATGATCCCCGCTGCCTCGCTGATCGCAACACTTACCGAACGGCTCGGGCCGAAGGGTGTGATTACTGATCCGCATGATATCGCGCCATGGCTGGTCGACTGGCGCGGGCGTTTTCACGGAAAATCGCCTGCCATTGTGGCGCCTGCGACAACGGCTGAAGTGGCGATGGTTGTGGCCCTGGCGGGCGCGGCCGGGGTTTCGCTGGTGCCGCAGGGGGGGAACACCTCGATGGTCGGCGGTGCGACGCCGCCAGCCGATGGATCGGCGCTTATTCTGTCGCTGCGGCGCATGACCACGATTCGGCAGGTTGATCCGATCGGCAACGTCGCGATTGCCGAAGCAGGCGTGATTCTCAGCGATCTCCATGATGCGGCCAAGGCAGCTGGCCGGCGTTTTCCGCTAACGCTTGGCGCGCGCGGCAGTGCGACGATTGGCGGGCTGGCATCGACCAATGCCGGTGGCACGCAAGTGCTGCGGTTCGGCACGATGCGATCGCTGGTGGCCGGTATTGAGGCGGTGTTGCCTGATGGATCGGTGCATGACGGCCTGTCAGCGCTGAAGAAGGATAATCGCGGTTATGATTTGACCCAGCTGCTGGTAGGGGCGGAAGGGACCCTCGGTGTGATCACCGCCGCAACCTTGCGGCTCGTGCCGGACGTCAAGGCGCGCGCGGTCGCCTGGGCCGGACTGGCGACGCCGGATGATGCGCTCGCGGTCCTGCGCCGAATGGAAGCCGCAACCGACAGTATCGAGAGTTTCGAAATCATTCCCGATCACTCGTTGGGGCTGGTGCTGGCGCATGTACCTGGCGCACGCGCGCCGCTTGATGGCTGCCATGCCTGGCATATTCTGGTGGAGGCGGTGACGACCGGGGAGGGGGATACGGAGCCGACAGCGGTGCTCGAACGCCTTTTTGTCAGCGCGATTGCCGATGGGCTGGTCGCCGATGCCGTCATCGCCGCCAATGAAGCACAGGCTGAAGCATTCTGGCGGCTGCGCGATTCGGTTTCGGCGGCCGAACGGGCAAGCGGTCCCGCGCTTCAGCACGACATCTCCGTGCCCGTTGCGGCGATGCCGCGTTTCATGGTGTCAGCGGCGCGCGCAGTGGAAGCGCGGTTTGCGGGAACGACAGCCGGCGCCTTTGGCCATCTGGGCGACGGCAATGTTCATTTTCATGTCCGTGCACCAGCCGGGGTCGATGGTGATCGCTGGTATGCGGAGCAGGCCCCGTTGATCACGCCGTTTGTGCATGATCTGGTGACGGCCGTTGGCGGATCGATCTCTGCCGAACATGGCATCGGCCAGATGAAGCTTCATGAGCTCGAGCGGCTTTCCTCGCCTGCGCGGCTATCCGCGTTACGGTCGATCAAACGGGCGCTCGATCCGGGACAGATCATGAATCCGGGAAAACTGGTAGCGCTTGCGCCCACGCGATTGGCACCATAGAGGCGTCGGCAACCTGCCATTCGGCTTGTACCCGCTTTTTTTGATGGAGATGATGATGGCCAGCGCGCCCCAGGGACTACCGCTCTTTTACAATGCCCTCGAGCCGCTTTCGAGCCAGGCGCATGCCGATTTCAAGGCGCGGCCCGCCACGACGGCACCTTTTTTGACCGCGCAGCATGCCATCCCGATCACGGTCGATGAATTCGCGCTGGTCCAGCGGTACATGCCGATCGTGTTCTCGGTTGGCCCCGATGCCATTCCTATCGCGCTGATGGGCCTGAACGAGGGGGTGAACGTGTTCGTCGATGACGACGGCCGGATCAACCAGCCTAACTTTTACGTGCCGGCCTATATCCGCCGCTATCCCTATATGCTCGCCAAGCTGACCCCAACCGCCGATGAATTGTCGCTTTGTTTCGATCCGACGTCGGACATGATCGGCAAGTTTGACGAAGGCGATGCGCTGTTCGCGAATGGCGAGCCGACTGAGCTGACCAAGAACATCCTGTCCTTCAACGAGATGTTCGAACAGGCTGGCGCCCGCACGGCCGCGTTCATGCGCGAGCTGGCCGAAGCCGAGCTGCTGATGGACGGCGAAGTGTCGATCCAGGCCGAGGGTGTCGAGCAACCTTATATCTATCGCGGCTTCCAGATGGTGAACGAAGAAAAGCTGCTCGATCTGCGCGGCGATACGCTGCGCAAAATGTCCAAGTCGGGCATGTTGCCGTTGCTCTACGCTCATCTCTTCTCGCTGTCGCAGATGCGCGAAATCTTCCAGATGCAGGCCGCGCGCGGCAAACCGCTGCCAGAGGTTACTGCCGCCTGACGGGCATTTTCGGGTGCTTTCAACCTTGGTGATGAGCCGGGTTGAAGCGCCCGCTGGCCTCACCTATATTGTTTAGGCGTGGCCTTGTGTTCCCCCCTTTCACAGGGCTGCGCAGTTCATCTTCGGATGGACACTCCCTGAACCTTGGCCACCTCGCGCACCTGTTGCGCGGGGTGGTTTTTTAAGTCGGGGTCATTCGGCGGCGATAGCCGTCAGCCCGGCCAGCGCTTCATCGTTGATGGCGGCGATCATTCGGCGGAGCATGGCTGCGGCGGCGGTAAAACCCGTACCTGGCGCATCATGGCCATCGTCGAGATACAGGGAACGGTCGAATTCGATCTGGATGGCGTGAATGCCCATCCGGGGCGCGGCATGGCGATCAAGAATATGCCCACCGGCATAGGGCGTGTTGAGTGCATGGCCAATCCCTGCCGCCTCCGCTTCCCCCGCCAGCCGATCGATGAAGCGCGAAGCGGCTGTTTTGCCAAAGCGATCCCCGAACACGATTTGCGGGGTGTCCGCCGAATCGCCCAACGACGGCATCGAATGAATGTCGAGCAACACCGCAACGCCAAATCGCGCCCGCGCCGCCCCAAGGAGCGCCGCCAATGTGTCGTGATATGGGCGATGGTCGGCCATGATCCGTGCGGTAACCGCGGCATCGCTCAGCCTAGCGCTCCAGATATCGCCGGCGGCGGCAATGCGGCGAGGCACCAGCCCAAGGCCGCTGCGGAGCTTGGCTGACATGGCGGGTTGGCGCGCGGGATCGGCACCGTCATCAAGCTTGGGATCGCGTTCATGCTCGGCCCGGTTCAGGTCAATCCATGCGCGCGCCGGGCGCTGCACCAGCAGCGATTCGTCGCTGCGCGCCGCCAGCGCCAGGTGATCGACATAGCGATCCTCCAACGCCCGCAATGCCTCAACCGGAACGCGGATCGCGCGCAGCAATGCGCCTGGATAATCCCGCCCGGCATGGGGCACTGACAGAACGACTGGACTAACCGGCTGCAGCAAGCCGTGGAGATCGAACGAATGGGCACAGCTGGTCATCGGCCCTAACCTTAGGGTGCGTGCCGCCTTGCCGCAATCGTGCGGAGCGGACCGGGCGCCATGCTGGAAATTGTTAAGGGCTTTGCGCATAAGGTGGCCCAAGCAATCAGGATGGAAAGCCGGGGATGATCAGGATTTTGCTGGCCGAAGATGATCGCGTGATGCGCGAATATCTGACGCGCGCACTCGAACGATCGGGCTATGCCGTCACGGCGGTTGATCGGGGTACGGCGGCGATGCCGCTGCTGAAAACCGAGAGCTTCGATCTGCTGCTGACTGATATCGTCATGCCCGAAATGGACGGGATTGAGCTGGCGCAGAAAGCGGGCGAGCTTTGCCCCGATCTGCGGGTGATGTTCATTACCGGTTTTGCTGCCGTTACGTTAAAGGCCGGTAAGGCCATGCCGCAGGCACGCGTCCTTTCGAAACCATTCCATCTGCGCGATCTGGTGCTTGAGGTCGATCGGCTGTTCGAAACCGAAAATGTAACCCGCGGCCTGTGATCGATTACCAAACGGCGCTTGCACCCGGCGTCCACCGCCGCTAATGCCGCGCTTCCGTGGGCGTGTAGCTCAGTGGTAGAGCACTGTGTTGACATCGCAGGGGTCGCAAGTTCAATCCTTGCCACGCCCACCACCGAAAACCCCGGAAACCATCGGTTTCCGGGGTTTTTGTTTGAACTCGAAAAGCAACGGGCGGGTTTAGACCCGCACGTTCCTTCACCCGTGCTCCTGCGCGACAACAACGGTCGGTCTCTGGGTGCCGCCGGATGAAAGGCGGGGGTCACGTCACCCTGTATCGGGTTTGATTAGGATCAATGCTCGCCAGAGGCCTGCCGCTCATCAAGGTGGGGAAACAAGAGGATGGGCAAATGACCGCAATCACCTTTGGCGACATGCCAACGACGGACGTTGTGAAACGGCAGATCCATGACGAAACGATCCTGTCACCCCGGTTTTACACCACCGATTTTGCGGCGCTCGATCGCATCGATGTCGAGCCGGTCCGCGCCGAATGGGAAACACTGCTCGCCGAAATGGAGGCCGACCCGAACCGCCTCCATTTCCGCCGCCGCGAAAAATTCACCGGGATCGTCGAGGCGCTGGAGCCGGATGTCCGGGAGGAATTCATTGACTTCATGATCTCATCGATGACGTCGGAATTTTCCGGGTGCATTTTCTATTCCGAGATCGCCCGCCGGACCAAAAATCCGGAACTGCGGCGCCTGATGAAGCTGCTTACCCGCGACGAGAGCCGCCATGCAGGCTTTATCCGTGACAGTCTGAAGGACGCGGGTTTACCGATCAGCCTGTCGTTCCTCACCAAGGCCAAGAAATATCATCATTTCCAGCCCAAGTTCATCCTGTACGCGACCTACCTTTCGGAAAAGATCGGCTATGCGCGCTACATCATTATCTGCCGCCACCTGGAGCAAAATCCCGAGCATCGCTTTCATCCGATTTTCGAGCGTTTTGAAGAATGGTGCAACGATGAGTATCGGCACGGTGAGGCTCTCGCGCTCCTGATCCGCGCCGATCCTTCGCTCACGCGCGGCATCAACCGGCTCTGGATCCGCTTCTTTCTGATCTCGGTCTACGCGACCATGTATTGCCGCGATCACATGCGCCCCGCGATGCACAGGGCCATGGGGCTCGACATTACCGATTATGATTATCGCGTTTTCGAAACCTGTACCGCGATCAGTCGGCAAATCTTTCCGATCCTGCTCGATACCGACAGTCCCCGCTTCCGCCGCGCGATGGAAGCAATGCGTCGGGCCTCGGTCCAGCTGGAGGCAGCCCGGCAGCAGAACGGGATCAGGCGGATACTGGGACGGGCCGTCGCCAGTGTGAAGGCAGGTTGGGCATTTGCCCGTTTGTATCTGGTACCCACCATCGAGAATAGCGTTCCAGGCAAGGTGCTTCTGCCACCTTCGTGGTAAGATATCGACGCTCGGTTGGTCCAATATCGCTGGTGCTAATTCGATATCGTAAATCTTTTGACGGTCGTGACATTAGTCAGATTTCAGCAAATCTCCGTCATCTCGCGCGCGCATGTTAGCGGCGGTCAGTTCCGAAGCTCGCAGTCTATAGGATTACATTTACATGTGGCCATATTATTCTGATCTGCTTGCAACGCCGGTGCCGCGCTACACCAGCTTTCCCACCGCCGCTGAGTTTCAGGACTCGGTTGGGCCGCCCGAGATGGCCCAGGCGCTCGCGACCGTCGGTGAGGATCAGGCAATCTCGCTTTACCTCCACATCCCTTATTGCGGGGAGTTATGTTGGTATTGCGGGTGCAACACGGGGGCGGCCAACCGCACCAGCCGCGTTCAGGCCTATCTGCTCCGCCTGATCGAAGAGATCGAGCTGGTCGGGAAAGCGCTGGGCGGGCGCGGGCGGGTGCAACGGATCGCCTGGGGCGGGGGCAGCCCGAATGCGCTGGCACCTGAGGATTTCGATACGCTGATGCAGCGGCTCAAGCGCGTGTTCCACCTCGACGATCCGGTCGTGTCGGTGGAGATCGATCCGCGGGGTTTCGACGGAGGCTGGGCGGATGCCCTTCGTCGTAACCGCGTGACCCGGGTCAGCTTGGGCGTGCAGACCTTTGATGATGGCATCCAGGCGGCGATTGGCCGAGTTCAACCTACCGCAATGATCGCGGAATCGGTTAAGTTGCTCCGCGGCGCAGGGGTCAGTTCGATCAACTTCGATCTGATGTACGGCTTACCTTTTCAGACCGTCGACAAGCTGGCCGCGACGATTGACACCGCGCTGGCAATGCACCCGGATCGGCTGGCGGTGTTCGGCTATGCACATGTCCCGCATCTCATCGCCCGGCAACGACAGATCGACGACTCAGCCCTGCCCGATTCGCTTGCCCGCTTCGCTCAGGCAGAATTCGCGTACGAACGGCTGACCCGGGATGGTTATGCGCCTGTCGGCTTCGATCATTTCGCACTGCCCGGCGACGCGCTTGCGGTGGCGACTACCAGTGGCAGGCTGCGCCGCAACTTCCAGGGCTTTACCGAGGATTCCGCCGATATTTTGATTGGCCTTGGCGCATCGGCCATCAGCCAGTTTCCCGGCTGGCTGATCCAGAACGAAAAAAATGCCGGACGCTATCATCTGCGCGTGGCCAACGGCCAGTTTGCCGCCGCGCGCGGCTGGAAACGCTCAATCGCTGACCAATGCATTGGCCGGGCGATCGAACAGTTGCTGTGCCAAGGCTATGCCGACTTGTCGAACATACCCCATCGTGGCGAGACCAAAGCGCGACTGGCGCATTATGTGAGAGCGGGTCTGGCGGAGTGGCAAGATGGCAGACTGGTCATCAATCAGGCAGGCTTGCCCTACGTGCGCACCATTGCAGCGGCGCTCGATCCTTATCGTCAGGATAGCTCGACCCGGTTCAGTAGCGCTATTTGATATGCGCAATGGAGCCTCCCTTGCGATCATCAGCGCCGTTAACATGGCGCTGTCCGGCGCGGTCATGACGACCACCGGGCCGGGTCCGCTGATGGCAGGCATATGCGGCGATCCGTCGCGCATGATCCGCATTCCCATGCAGAAGGACGACGACCCATCGGGCAGTTGCCCGTCGGCGTGCCACGCAATGTGCGCTCGCCGCGCGCACGGGGAAAATGATGAGTAAGCGCGCTTCCGCTTGACGAGTGGCCCTGGCTAGGCGCTATCAGCAATGCTGACCGCCAATAATGGCGACAGGGTTTGGCACCGGAATCTTTTCATGATCTCCCCCAGCGTTTGCACCGAATGCGCCGTTCGCGATCGTGCGCTATGCGGGGCGTTGAGCAATGAAGAATTGGTCGCGCTCAATAGCATCGGCCAGCGGCGCAAGGTGGCGCGGGGCGAAACGGTAATCTGGTCGGGCGACGACAGCGTGATCTGCGCCAATCTGCTCGACGGAATCATGAAACTGTCTGCATCGACCAGCGATGGGCGAGAGCAGATGGTCGGGCTGCTCTATCCGTCCGACTTCGTCGGTCGACTCTATGCCGATCAAGCCGGGTTTACCGTGACCGCGCTGACCGATGCAGAATTATGTGTTTTTCCCCGCGCCCAGTTTGAAAACGTGCTGCACGATCATGTCCGGATGGAGCGACTGCTGCTGCAACGAACCTTTTCTGCGCTGGAAGATGCCCGTGCTCGCATGCTCACCCTCGCACGCCGGTCAGCCGAAGAACGCGTGGCCGGTTTCCTGCTCGATATGGCGGATCGCGTCGGCAACGCCGGCTGTAAGGCTGTCGATGCGGGGCCGCTTACCTTCGATTTGCCGCTGACACGCGGGCAGATTGCGGAGCTGCTAGGCTTGACGATCGAAACAGTCAGCCGCCAGTTGACCCGGCTGAAAGCCGCCGGGATTATTGCGCTGCCGAGCCTGCGGTCGGTCACCATCCGCAATCGAGCCGCACTTGAGGCGCGCGCTGAGGCCGAGACCTAAGCGACTTCGCAAGCCCCTGTGGCCGCATCATGCGAAAGTGCGGGGCTAGTCTACATGATGCAGGACTTTGTTGGTGATCGGATCGATTGCCCCACGCAACTCCTCATCATCGATCAATATTCTCAGCGCCGCACCATCGAGATCCTCGAATTGCCCCGATCGCGCCGCCCAGAAAAACGCGGCCAGGCCAGCGAGTCCAAGGCCAAGAGCGACGGGGAGGAGAAAGACGAGGCCCGTCACTTTGCCGCCCCGCGCAGACGCAGCGCATTGGCAACGACGATCAGCGACGAGCCTGACATGGCGAGCGCGGCCACCAATGGCGTGACATAACCCATGATCGCGAGCGGCACAGCAAGGACATTATAGCCGATCGCGAGCACGAAGTTCTGGCGAACCACCGCCATCGTTCGGCGGGCGGCGACGATTGCAACGGGCACTGGGCTCAGTTGATCGCCGAAGAAAACGAGATCGGCGGCGAGCTGACCGACATCGCTGGCGGTCGCAGGTGCCATGGCAACATGCGCGCGTTTGAGCGCTGGACCGTCGTTCAGCCCGTCACCAACCATCAACACGCGCTTGCCGGCCAATGCCTGGCGTTCGATAAAGGCGAACTTGTCGGCAGGCGAAAGTCCCGACGTGCCCATTATGCCGATCCGCGCCGCGAGGGCCGCCACCGGCGCGAAACGATCGCCCGAGAGCATCATCGGCGCAAAGCCGAGCGCCTTCAGTCGCGTCATCACCTGCGGCGCATCGCTGCGCATCGTGTCGGCGAACTCGATCAGCCGGGCAGGGCGATCACCCCATTGGAAGGCGGTCGTCACCTGATCGCCATCCGCTGCAGCCCCGACCCAATCGGGCCGACCGAGCCGGGCGCGTTCGCCGCCGATCATCGCTTCAACGCCAAGGCCGGGCTGTTCGGTCATGTCCTCCGCAGATGTTGCGGTCGCATCGCCGATCGAGTCGCGCACTGCCTTTGACAGCGGATGGCGGCTCGCTTGGGCGAGCGCCAGCAGCGCGCTGCGTTCGGCGGGGTCGGTCGGCAACCCAGCGACCGGCTTCAGCCCCGCGAGCGTGATCGTGCCGGTCTTGTCGAACAACACCGTGTCGATCTCGACCAATCGCTCGAGCGCCGAGCCGTCCTTGATCAGCACCCCCGCGCGCATCAATGCGCCTGCGGCCACAACTTGCGCGATCGGCACGGCGAGGCCGAGCGCACAGGGGCAGGTGATGATCAACACCGCTACCGCGATCATCACCGATTGATGGATGCTCGCCCCCGCCAGCATCCAGCCGACGAAGCTCAGCGCGGCGAGACTATGGACCGCGGGCGCATAAAGCCGCGAGGCGCGATCGGCGATGCGAACATAACGCGATTTGCCCTGCCCCGCGCTTTCCATCAGCCGCGCGATTTCGGCGATGACGGTATCCTGCCCGATGGCGGTGATCCGCACCGTCAGCGGCGCATCGAGCGCGATCGTGCCCGCCAGCACCTTGTCCCCCGGCGTCACCCGTTCGGGCACGCTTTCTCCCGTCACCAGCGCGCGATCGACATGGCCGCTACCGGACTCGACGACGCCGTCGATGCCAATCCGCTCTCCCGCTGCCACCAATACGCGCATCTTGGGCGCAAGTTCGGCGGCAAGCCGGGTCTCGGTCGTGCCATCAGGGCGGAGCACCTGAACTTCGGTCGGAAGGCGTTTCAGCAACGCCGTGACCCCATCGGAAGCGCGCGCGCGCATCATGCTGTCGAGGAACCGCCCGGCGAGCAGGAAGAACAGCAACATGATCGCACCGTCGAAATAGGCGTGTGCGCCGCCGGTCGCGGTTTCGTAAAGGCTCATCGCAGTGGTGAGGATCACGCCGATCGAGATCGGCACGTCCATATTGGTATGGCCATGGCGCAGCACGCGCCAGGCGCTGACAAAAAAGGGCCGACCGGCATAGGCGATCGCCGGCACCGCGATCAGCGCGGACAGCCAGTGGAACATCTGGCGGGTTGCGCCTTCGGCACCCGACCAGATCGATACCGACAGCAGCATCACGTTCATTGCGGCAAAGCCCGCGACCGCGAGTGCCTTCATGAGTGCGCGGCTTTCGTCATGCACGCCGCGCGCTTCGCGTTCCTGCATCATATGGGTGGGAAAGCCGAGCCGCTCGATCACATCGGCAATCGCAGCGGTGGTGACGTCGCTGCCGTGGCGGACGACCACCAGATGCGCGCCGAAATTGACACGCGCGGTGGCGACCCCGCTCATTTTCCCAAGCGCGCCCTCGATCCGCGCAATGCAGCCCGCGCAGTGCATCCCCTCCACGGCAAAGCGTGTCTCGGTCATCGCTGCGGCGATCGGTACGCTCGTCAGGGCGTTCATGCCCGTACATCCTCTTCAAACCGGGCAGTGCGGCCATCGGCACGCAGCACGATCCGCAACTGCCAGCGACCGCTGGGCAGCGGCACATCCGCCGCAAAACCGGTCGACGTGGTGTGCATTGCGATCCTCTGGTCAGGCAAGCGGCCAAGCGGATGGCGAGCGGTAACCGTCATTTGTCCGCCAATCAGTGCGCCTTGCGCATCGGTCGCGGCGATCTGCAACCGCCCCGTGGCATCGATGCCGGGCACCACGCGCCAGCCAAGCTTGTCCTGCGCGCGGGCCTCCGCCAGCCAGCCGTTGAAGCGCTGGCTCGCGACATAGCTGTTGTCGACCACCACCCCGCCGAATGTGCCGACGGCAAAGCGCGCCATGGTGAAATTGACCGCGATGATCACGCCGAAGAACGCGACCATGATCGCCAGCATGTGCCAACCGGTAAAGGGGCGGGTCATTCGTCATCCTCCTCGGTGTCGGGCCGGTCGAAGCGCGTCGCGTGGGTGGCCGTGCCACCTTCGGCATCGAGCGCGCGGACGGTGAAGGCGATATCGGCATGTTCCGGACCCCGCGCGGGTGCTGCCAGGAACACTTGTACCGCCCGCACCTGATCGGCATCGACCGGCAGCCGCAGCGATGTTGTCGCCAGTTCGCGCGCGCCGGATTCGTCCCACAGGGCAGCGCCTGCCAGTCCGGTCACGGTGATCTCCACCTTGCGGGGGCGCTGTTCCATGTTGCGGACCTTGATCAGGTAGCTGTTGCGGATGGTGCCGTCGGACAGTTGCACCCATTGCGGGTTGCGACTTTGCGTCACCGACAGATCGAGCCGGGTGCGGTTGCCAAGCGCGAACAGCATGGCGAGGCCAATGGCCCCCCAGACACAGAAATACAGGATCGTGCGCGGCTTCAACAGCTGCCGCAGCGCACCGATCGGTGTGCCCCCCTGCCGCGCGATCGTGGCATCAGCTTGGGTCGAATAGCCGATCAGCTTCAACGGGCGATCGATCTTGGCCATGATCTCGTCACAGGCATCGATGCACAGGCCGCAGGTAATGCAGCCGATCTGCGATCCCTCGCGGATGTCGATACCGGTCGGGCAAGCGGCGACGCAGGCGTTGCAATCGATACAATCGCCGATCCGCATGTCCGGCTCTGCCGCCAGTTCGGTAAGGTCATGCGTGCGCTTCAGCCCACGGGTCCGGGGCTCACCGCGCCAGTCCTTATAAGTGACAGCGAGCGACTGCTCATCCATCATCGCCGCCTGGATGCGCGGCCAGGGACACATATAGATGCACACTTGTTCGCGCATCAGCCCGCCAAGCGTATAAGTGGTGAAGGTGAGCACCCCAACCGTGGCATAGGCAATGAAGGGCGCGTCGCCGGTGAACAGGGTGCGCGCCAAGGTGGGCGCATCGGCGAAATAGAAAATCCAGGCGCCGCCCGTCGCCATGGCGATCAGCAGCCAGGCAGCATGCTTTGACACGCGCTTGGCGATCTTGGTGGGCCCCCATGGGGCCTTGAGCAGCCGGAACTGGGCGTTACGATCACCGTCGATCAGCCGCTCGACATGCACGAACAAATCGGTCCACACGGTTTGCGGGCAGGCATAGCCGCACCAGGCGCGGCCCACCGCCGAGGTGACAAGGAACAGCCCGATCCCCGCCATGATCAGCATGCCCGCCACATAATAGAATTCGTGCGGCCAGATTTCGATCGAGAACAGGTAGAAGCGGCGATTGGCAATATCGACCAGCGCCGCCTGATGCGGGGCATAGGGGCCGCGATCCCAGCGGATCCATGGCGTGACATAATAGATCAGCAGCGTCACCGCCATGATCGCCCATTTCAGCCGCCGGAACGATCCATGGACGGCTTTGGGGAAAATCTGGCGGCGCGCCTCGAAAAACGGCTCCTGATGGATCAGGTCATTGGGGTGGGACATTGGCTGCTGTCTGCTGGAGAACGGGCGCGGGTGGGGCGGGCGCCTTTTCGCCGCCGCCCAGCGAATGGACATAAGTGGCGAGCATCTTGATCGTCACCGGATCGAGCCGGGTGTTCCACGCCGGCATGATGCCATAGCGGGCATTGACGATGGTGGTGGTCAGCGCCTCGCGGTCGCCGCCGTACAACCAAATGCCGTCGGTCAGGTTTGGCGCGCCGAATTCTCGCCCGCCCTTGCCATTATCGCCATGACAGGCCGCGCAATTGACCGCGAACAGCGCCTGGCCGCGGCCTGCCGCGTCGTTCATCGGCTCCTGCCGCGAAAGGGTGCGCACATAGGAAACGACATCGTCGATCTGCGGTGTGGTGAGGATACCGTCCTTCCCAAAGGCGGGCATTTGCGACATCCGCGTCGCATCGTCGCCGGGATGGCGGATACCATGGATCAGCGTCTGTTCGATCGCCGCGAGGTCGCCGCCCCAGATCCAGTCATCGTCGTTCAGGTTGGGATAGCCCTTGCTGCCCGCCGCCCCCGCGCCGTGGCATTGGACGCAGTTGACCTTGAACGCAGCGCGCCCCCCTTCTTCGGCGGCGTGCAGCAACGCCGGTTTGGAAGCGATCTGGTCGATCGGGGTCGCCGCAATCGCCGCAAGCACCGGCCCTTTGCGCTTCAGATCGGCGCGCTGGTCATCGGCAAGCTCGCCCAGGCTTGACCAGCCAAGCACGCCCTTGGTCGCGCGATCCGCGAGCGGAATGGCAGGGTAAAGCACGACATAGATGATCGCGAACACGATCGTACCGTACAGAATGTACAGCCACCAGCGCGGCATGGGCGTGTCGAGTTCCTCGATCCCGTCCCATTCATGGCCGACGAAGTCGGTGCCGGTGGCGGCATCAACGCGTTTGCGATCATCAGCCATTGGCCTGCTCCCCATCTTGCAGATCGTCTTCCAGGATCATCGTGGCAGCGCGGGCATGCGCGGCGCGGGCGTGGGGCAAGAAGGTCCAGCCGACAAAGGTCAGGAACATCACCGTCATCGCGACCAGCCCCCAGCTGTCAGCGAAATGGCGAAGCGCATCATAGCTCATTTGCGCTGCTCCTGCGCCTGGGCCGCCTTGAAATCGACCATCGTGCTAAGTCCCTGGAGATAGGCGATCAGCGCGTCCATTTCGGTGATGCGGGCAGGATCGCCGTCATAATCGCGCGCTTGCGCCTTGGGGTAGCGTTTTAGCAGCGCGGCGGTGTCACCCGTGCCGGTTGCCTGGGCGGTGAAATCGGCGGTCGCCTGCGCGATATGCTCCGCCGAATAGGGCACGCCGACGCGGCTGAGCGCGGTCAGATGCGCGCCGATCGTCTTTCCGTCGAGCTCACGATCCGCCAGGAAGCCATAGGGGGGCATGATCGATTCAGGCACCACCGAGTGCGGATCGCGCAGATGCTGATTGTGCCATTCGTCCGAGTAGCGTCCGCCGACCCGCGCCAGATCAGGCCCGGTGCGCTTCGACCCCCATTGGAACGGGTGATCATACATGCTTTCCGCCGCCAGGCTGTAATGGCCATAGCGTTCGACCTCGTCACGGAATGGACGGATCATTTGGCTGTGGCAGCCATAACATCCCTCGCGGATGTAAATGTCGCGACCCGCCAGTTCGAGCGGGGTGTAGGGACGCACGCCCTCCACCTTGGTAACGGTCGACTGGATCCAGAACAGCGGCGCGATTTCGACGATGCCGCCGATCGCAACAGTGACCAGTGCGAGCAGGCCGAGCAGGGTTACGTTGCGCTCGATCACCTTGTGGCGGTGGAGGAGGTTGGTGGCCATGATCTGATCCTCCTTAGGCTGCGGGAAGGGTGGTGGTTTTCGCGGTGACCGGATGGTCGCGGCTTGGATCGAACGGGGTTTCGGTCATCGGCGCTTCGGTGCGCAGCTTGCCTGCGATCGTCATCCAGATGTTGATGACCATGATCGCCGCCCCTGCCAGATAGAGCAGGCCCCCGGCCGACCGGATCAGGTAATAGGGGTGAAGTGCGGCGACGACTTCGGCGAAGGAATAGACGAGGAACCCGTCCGACCCATATTCGCGCCACAACAGCCCCTGGGTAATGCCCGATACCCACATCGACGAGGCATAGAGAACGATGCCGAGCGTCGCGCACCAGAAGTGCCAGTTCACCATGCGGAGCGAATAGAGCCGGGTCCGCCCCCATAGCCGCGGCGCGAGATAGTAAAGCGCGGCAAAGGTGATCATCCCGTTCCACCCGAGCGCCCCGGAATGGACATGGCCAATCGTCCAGTCGGTATAATGCGAGAGCGAATTGACGCTCTTGATCGACATCATCGGCCCTTCGAAGGTGCTCATCCCGTAAAAGGCGAGGCTGGCGACCATCATGCGGATGATGGGATCGGTCCGGATTTTGTCCCACGCGCCGTTGAGCGTCATCAGCCCGTTGATCATGCCGCCCCAGCTGGGCATCCACAGCATGATCGAGAACACCATGCCGAGCGTCTGCGCCCAATCGGGAAGTGCTGTGTAATGAAGATGGTGCGGACCCGCCCAGATATACAGGAAGATCAGCGACCAGAAATGGATGATCGATAGCCGGTAGCTGTACACCGGCCGTTCGGCCTGTTTGGGCACGAAATAG
Organism: Sphingomonas sp. 28-62-11; assembly: GCF_002278865.1. Taxonomy (NCBI): domain Bacteria; kingdom Pseudomonadati; phylum Pseudomonadota; class Alphaproteobacteria; order Sphingomonadales; family Sphingomonadaceae; genus Sphingomonas; species Sphingomonas sp. 28-62-11. The sequence continues at coordinate 56,362 of NZ_NCGB01000020.1, forward strand.
TACATCATGCCGAGGAACCCGGCGGTCAGGAAGAAACCGACCGCGTTATGGCCATACCACCACTGGGTGAGCGCATCCTGCACACCCGAAAACGCTGAATAGGATTTGGACCCGAGGAAAGACACCGGCACGGCCAGATTGTTGACGAGGTGCAACATCGCGACGGTGATGATGAACGCCAGGAAGAACCAGTTGGCGACGTAGATATGCGGTTCCGACCGCTTGAGGATCGTGCCGACGAACACCACCAGATAGCTGACCCAGACGATCGTCAGCCAGATATCAACATACCATTCGGGCTCAGCATATTCGCGGCCTGCGGTGACGCCCATCAGGTAGCCGGTCGCGGCCAGCACGATAAACAGCTGGTATCCCCAGAACACGAAACGGGCGAGCGCGGGTGAAAAAAGTCGCGCCCGGCACGTGCGCTGGACGATGTAAAAGCTCGACATGATCAGCGCATTGCCGCCGAACGCGAAAATCACCGCCGAGGTGTGCAAGGGGCGCAGTCGACCGAAAGTGGTGAACTCGGTCGGGAAGTTGAGCAGCGGATAGGTGAGCTGCAAGGCGATGAAGAGCCCCGCCGAAAAGCCGACCACACCCCAGAAGACGGTCGCAATCACACCCCAGCGGATTACTTCGTCATAATAGCGGCTGGTGTCGTTCCCGCGGGGTGCGCTGTTGCCAGCCTGCCGCATCGTGACGATCGCAGCGAGCAATGCCGCTAGCGCTGCAATTGCCATGTGTACCGAAAAGCCGCGATCTGCGCCCAGCAACCCGCATACCGCTGCGGCAAGCGCGAGCACCATCCAGACGCCTGAGCGTGCAACTGTCATCATCATTAGCGGTCCCTTCCCATCGGACGGGGCCGCTATGCGACGGCGACGTGCGCAAACCTTTGATCTTGGTCAAATCGACGTCGCAACCGGGTGGGTGCTGTCAGAGGGGGCTGTCAAACCAAAGTGGCAGTCAGCGACGGGTGCTGATAGCGGACGCGAATGAGCCGCAAATCCGGCGCCAAACGTCCCTCGCCTTGCCTCTGTTTCAACTCGTCGCCTGACGTGATCCGGCCGAACGAGCAAAGCTGCCCGTCGGGTTTCGGGAAAGTGGCCGGGACGACTGACCGGCGATAACTGGGTCGGGAACTGACGACCGCACGGATTGACCGCACCTGAGACATTTCGGTCAGGCGGCTTTTGCGAAGAAAGCGGTGGAGAGCTGCCGGTTTGCATTCCCGATAAGGGGACAGTAGCCGCCTCAAGTCCTCCTTCGATTGCCAAGTTTTAATTTCGCGAAACCAATTACTTCCGAGCAATAACCGTTCGGCTTGCCCATGTCGAAGCAGACGGCGATATCGATTTGTTCACTAGCAACGAACGTTAGCGTATACTCTTGGCGCGCCCAAACTCGGCGGCGATAGAGTTGCACCCTGCCCGGTTACGCATTGCCATTGACCCGGAAACGGCGCATTTTGCGGTTTCGTAGGATCATCCAGCATTAACCTGGATTGACCGAGGGAGAGACTGATCATGGCGACCGCTTTCAAGCAGATCGAGGATGAGGCCATCGAAGCCGCCCGCTCGATCGCTTATTCGATGCCGATCGAAGATATCGACATGACCGACTCCTCACGCTTCGTCGACAATACGCATTGGGCGTTTTTTGAACGGCTGCGCAAGGAAGCCCCGGTCCATTATTGCGCCAATGGCCGGTTCGGTCCGTTCTGGTCGGTGACACGCTACAAAGACATTATGGCGGTCGATACCAACCACGCCGTCTTCTCCTCAGAAGCGCATCTCGGTGGGATCACGGCAAAGGACCAGGATGATGATTTCATCCTGCCGATGTTCATCGCGATGGATCAGCCCAAGCATGATGTGCAGCGCAAAGCAGTGTCGCCGATCGTCGCGCCCGCCAATCTGGCGATACTCGAAGTGCTGATCCGCGAACGCGCGCAAAAGATTTTCGATAATTTGCCGATTAACGAACCGTTTGACTGGGTCGACCGCGTCTCGATCGAACTGACGACGCAAATGCTTGCGACATTGTTCGACTTTCCCTGGGAGGAACGGCGCAAGCTGACCTATTGGTCCGATGTCACGACCACTGACGTCACCTCGCCCGATGCCAAGATGACCCGCGACGAACAGCGTGCGATCCTGATCGAATGCCTCACCTATTTCACCGGTCTGTGGAATGCGCGCGTCAATGCGCCGCCAGCGGGCGATCTGATCTCGATGATGGCGCACAACCCGTCGATGCGCGACATGCAGCCGATGGAATATCTCGGCAATCTGTTGCTGTTGATCGTGGGCGGCAATGACACGACGCGCAACTCGATCACCGGCGGGCTGTTGTTCCTCAATGAGAATCCGGGCGAGTATCAAAAGCTGCGCGACAACCCTGCGCTGATCGAATCGATGGTCCCGGAGATCGTTCGCTATCAGACGCCGCTCGCGCATATGCGCCGCACCGCCCTGCAGGACACGATCCTGGGCGGACAGCATATCAAGAAGGGCGACCGCGTCGTCATGTGGTACGTCTCGGGCAATCGCGACGAAACCGAGATTGAAAATGCCGATGCGTTCATCATCGATCGCGCCCGCCCGCGCCAGCATCTGTCGTTCGGCTTCGGCATTCATCGCTGCGTTGGCAATCGACTGGCCGAAATGCAGCTGAAGATCGTCTGGGAAGAAATCATGAAGCGCTGGCCACTGATCGAGGTGGTTGAGCCGCCGGTCAGGGTGCCGTCGGCCTTTGTCAAAGGCTATGAACGCATGATGGTGCGCATTCCGGGCTGATCCGCGCCCTTATCGCCGATCTGCCATATCACTGAACATTCGGGGGATTTCATGCCGCGCGTCACTTTCGTTGAACCCAATGGTACCGAACATCAGGTAGAAATTGCGAACGGCTATTCGGTGATGGAGGGCGCGCTCAACAACAATATTCGCGGGATTGATGGCGATTGTGGTGGTAATTGCGCGTGCGGCACTTGCCACGTCTATGTCGCCGCCGAATGGCGCGAGCTGACCGGCACGCAAAGCGACATGGAGCATGACATGCTCGAATTCGCCGAAGGCGTGCGCGCCGATAGTCGGCTGTGTTGCCAGATTGAAATGTCCGATGCGCTGGATGGTCTTGTGGTGCATATCGCAGATTCGCAGCACTGATCGGATCATCCACTGCTTTCAAACCAACCCGGCCATCTGCGGCTGCGTTTGGTAGCGCCCAACCCGCATCCCATCGCGGACATTCGGCAACGTCGATGACGAGCAAAGGGTGTTTGCAAGGACCGCCTTGACCCGGCGCATAACCATCGCCGAATTGCGTTAGCCCAGCCGTGGCGCAATCTGTGTCGTCGCCCACCACCCCACGCTTGCGGCAAAGCTGGTCAGGAAGGTGCCCCAGCACAGGTCGATGATGGTGATGGTCGTTGACCAGCCGCGCAGCGTCGCCTGGTTGGTCAGATCATAGGTGGCGTATGCAACCAGGCCGAGGACCGCACCGCGCGTCAACGCCGTCGACAATTTGCCATCGGCGAGCGCTGGCATCACCGCCAGCACGGTGACGCCGGTGACGTAAATGAAGTAGAAAATCGCGGCGGGCGCCAGGTTGAACTCCTGCAGCATCAGATGCCCCAGCTTGGCGCGGTAAAGCCGGTCTGCCGTGAGGTTTAGCCAGATTGAATCGAGCGCCAGCATGGCCAGCGCGGTCGACAAAAAGGCGATGAGGGGCGCGATCATGGGCACTTCCTTTGCTGGGCATCGCCAGCGAAGGTGGCAGCTCTTGTCCGGCGCGACTAGTCGCTGCGGAGGTTGCGCAGATCGTCTGCCGATCGATAGTGCTCATGCTGCTGCTTTAACGCCTATCCCAAAAGGCATAGGCTGACGGTCACATCTTCGCTGGCCCCCTTGTGCATTGCAACAAAGCGTTGCAGCATGGTGTTAGCGACGGGGTTGGGAGCGGTGCTGCATTAATGGCGTTGAAGCTGGCGTTTGACGAGATTTGGGGGACTGGCGCGGCACAGGTCGCGCGCCCCGAACTCGCCGCGCTTGGCAGCTGGCTCGCCGATACAACGACTTCCGACCTGCGCCGTCGTCAGCAAGCCGCCGAAGCCGCGTTCCGTCAGCTCGGCATTACCTTTGCGGTCTATGGCGACGGTGACGCGGCCGAGCGGATCATTCCGTTCGATATCGTCCCACGTGTTTTCCTGGCCGATGAATGGGCGCGACTGTCCGAAGGACTCGTCCAGCGGGTTGAGGCGATCAATGCGTTTCTTGACGACATTTATGGCGAGCGGCGCATTCTGGCAGAAGGCGTCATCCCGCCTGATCTGATCTTCGGTAATCCTCAATTCCGGCCCGAAATCGCGGGGATGCGGCCGCCACACGGGGTATGGGCGCATATCTGCGGGATTGATCTGGTCCGTACCGGTCCCAATGATTTTTACGTGCTCGAGGATAATGCCCGGACGCCATCGGGTGTTTCATATATGCTCGAAAACCGGGAGGCGATGCTGCGGCTGTGCCCCGAGCTGTTCAGGTCGCTGAGGGTCGCGGCCGTCGACAGCTATCCCGATAAGCTGCTCGAGACGATGCGATCGGTAACGCCGTTGAGTGCGGGCAATAATCCGGTGTGCGTGGTGCTGACGCCGGGCCATTATAATTCGGCCTATTATGAACACAGCTTCCTGGCCGACAGCATGGGCATCGAGCTGGTTGAGGCGGCTGATCTTGTTGTTGATAACGACATCGTCTGGATGCGGACGATATCGGGCCGGGTGCGGGTTGATGTCATCTATCGGCGGATTGACGATGATTATCTCGATCCGTTGGTGTTCCGCCCTGATTCGATGCTGGGTGTGCCGGGGCTGATCGCTGCCTATGCTGCGGGCAATGTCGCCATCATCAACGCGCCCGGCAACGGCATCGCCGATGACAAGGCGATTTACAGCTATATGCCGGAAATCGTCCGCTTCTATTCGGGCGGTGACGCCAAGCTGCCCAATGTGGAGACCTATCGCTGCCGCGAGCCGCAGGCCCTGCAATATGTGCTCGATAACCTGTCGGATCTCGTCGTGAAGCTGGTCGATGGGTCAGGCGGCTACGGGATGCTCGTCGGCCCCACCGCGACCAAGGCGGAGATCGAGGCGTTTCGCGCCGCGCTCGTCGCCGAACCGCAGCGTTACATTGCGCAGCCCACGCTCGCGCTGTCGACCGTGCCAACGCTGGCGGACGATGGCCTGTCGCCGCGCCATGTCGATTTCCGTCCCTTTGTGCTGACGGGGTCAAAGGGCGTGCAGGTCGTACCCGGCGGGCTGACGCGCGTGGCGCTGAAACAGGGCTCGCTCGTGGTGAACTCCAGCCAGGGTGGCGGGACGAAGGACAGCTTCGTGCTGCTCGACAATGGCGAGGCGGGGACGGTGGCTGCCCAATCGCAAAGTCAGCAGCAGCAACAGGCGCAGAACTGATGCTCTCGCGTACCGCCGCATCGCTGTACTGGCTCGGTCGCTATGTCGAGCGCGCGGATTTTGTTGCGCGGTTGGTGGAGGCGACGGTGCGGCTCGATGCGCTGTCGGCGCGACCCGCGGGTGAGGCCGCGTGGGCGAGCGCGCTGGCGGTCTCGGAGACCGACGAGGCCTTTGCCGCCACCAAACAATCGATCACCCAGGCGCATGTCGCGCGATTCCTGACAGTCGATGCCAGCCATCCTGGATCGATCGTGCGTTGTCTCGATATGGCCCGGATGAATGCCAAGGCAGTGCGCACGGCGCTGACGCGGGATGCCTGGACGTCAATCAACCGCGCGTGGCTGGTGTTCAGCAATCGGTCTAGTCCAGGCGGTACGGTGGCAACGCTCAACCTGGTCGAGGCGGTCAAGGTAGAGACCTTGGGGTTCGAAGGCGCGGTTCACCGGATGCTCCGCAACCAGGCAAACGCGTTCATCCGGCTCGGCCAGTTGATCGAGCGAGCGGACAACACCGCGCGGCTGCTCGACGTGAAATATCACCTGCTGCTGCCCGAAGGTGAGGCGGTGGGCGGTCTGGTCGATCGCGATCAATGGACGACGATTTTGCAGACCGTGTCGGCCGTTACCGCCTATCGCTGGCTGTACAATGACGGGCTGACCCCGGCCAATGTGATCGATTTGCTGCTCAGCCGCCAGGAAATGCCGCGATCGCTGGCGGGTGCGGTGGAGGAGACGGTCGAGATCCTGAGCCTGCTCGCCAAGCGGACCGGGCTACAGGGCGAGGCGGACCGGATGGCGCGGATGCGCTATGCCCGAATGCAGAAGACGACCTCGAAAGAAGTGATCGCAAACGGGCTGCACCAATATCTGAAGGCGTTTAATGCCGAGAATGCGCTGTTGAGCGGGGCGATTGCGCGCCAATTCCGGTTCGTCGCTTGAGGCAGGTAAGATGAGGCTGTCGATCGATCACCGCACGCTGTACCGCTTCTCCACCCCGCAATCGCGGCTGGTACAGATGCTGCGGATGACGCCGAGCGATACGCATGATCAGACGATCGCGGCATGGCGGATCGATATCGATTGCGACGCGCGGCTGAAGGAAGCGCGGGACGGTTTCGGCAACAAGGTGACGATGCTTTATGCTGAAGGACCGATCAGCGCGATCGAGATTTGCGTTACCGGCGAAGTGCTGACCGCGCCGAATGCCGGGGTGATCGATGGCTCCACGGAGCGTTTCCCACCCGATCTATTCCTGCGATCGACACCGTTGACGCAGGCAGATGCGGCGATGGCCGACTTCGCCCAGGCGGCAGCCAGCGGAGGATCGCCACTTGAGCGACTTCATGCGCTCAACCGCGCTGTGTTCGATCGATTCACCTTGTGTTTGCGCCGCCCAGTGCAGGGCCGCACGGCCGCGCAGGCTTTCGCGGAGGAGCGGGCACCGGCGCGGGATCTGGCGCATATCTTCATCGCCTGCGCCCGCGCGATTGGTGCCCCGGCGCGCTATGTATCGGGCTATAGCCTATCGGTCGGCGGCGGCGGGCAGCAACCCACCCCGCATGGCTGGGCAGAGGCGCATGTACCGGTGCTCGGCTGGGTAGCGTTCGATCCTGGCACGGGGCTGTGCGCGACGCAGGATTATGTGCGCGTCAGCATCGGGCTGGATGCGGCAGGGGCAGCCCCCGTCGCCGGATCCCGGCTCGGCGAGGGCAATGAAGAGCTCGACGTCGACATCAGCGTAGATGCGATCGGCGAGGGTTGAGGCGTGTCATTTCCAAAATACCGTCGCCCCGGATCCTTCGACAGGCTCAGGAGAGCCTTGATCCGGGGTCCAGCTTCTTGTCGAACGGCGCAAGGCAGCGGGACCCCGGGTCAAGCCCGGGGTGACGAACGGTTGTGGGAGAAAGGTCGCAATTGGGCCGAGGGGAAAAACGCATCAAGGGCCACGAGTGCCCCCGGATTCAGGCCAACTCATCCGCCAGTGCAGGCAGGCGTTCGATCGCGATGTCTTCATCGGCCATCACGCGCCATCCCGAAGGGCCGAGCACTTCGATCGGGCGATAGCGCGTCTTGTACGACATCCGCTCCGATCCCTTCACCCAATAGCCGAGATAGACATAGGGCAAGCCGATCGCACGGGCGCGCAGGATGTGATCAAGGATAATAAGATTGCCCAGGCCGGGGCGGCTTTCATCGGCGGCATCGAAAAAGCTGTAGATCATCGATAAGCCATCGGCCTGCTGATCGGTAAGGCACGCGCCGATCAGCCGACCGCGGCGGCCATGCGCGGCTGGTTCACGATATTCGACGACGAAGCTGTTTACCGGGCTTTGTTCGACCATATCGGCATAATCGCCGTCATCCATGCCCGCCATGCCGCCGCCCGGGTGGCGATTGGCGAGGTAGCGGCGGAGCAGCTCGAACTGCTCATCGGTTGCCCAGGGCTTGCACGCGCTGACTTCCAGATCGGCGTGGCGGCGGATCAGCTTGCGCTGGGTGGCGTTGGGTTTGAAATCATTGGCAACGACGCGCACCGACACACAGGCAGTGCATCCGGCGCAGCTGGGGCGATAGGCGACCGACTGGCTGCGGCGAAAGCCGATCCGGCCAAGCGCGTCGTTCAGCTCGACCGCATGCGGGCCGTTCAGCTCGGTGAAGACTTTGCGTTCAAGCCGATCGGGCAAATAGGGGCACGGTGCCGGGCTGGTGACGAAGAATCGCGGAAAGCGAAAAGGCGCTGACACTGCCGCTGATCCTCCCAAACTTGCCGAAAACCGGCACCCCGATGCGCCCCTTATGAATCACCACCATCGTGATGAAAAGCGGCTTTACCATGATTGAAGGTTAACGGCGGGAAAGGATGAGTCAAAGCTTCTCGCCTTGGGGCATTCCCACAGCAAGTATAGCCACTCTAGTTGATCGTGGCGGATGCGAAAGAGTCGGACGACTCGGTTCGTCGTGCGCAGGATTCGCTTCGTCAGGCGAGCTCAACCAAGCTCGCTTCATAACCCGCCAACCGGATCGCGGCGATTAGCCGGTCGAGATGCGCGCGATCACGCGTTTCGCATTCGATATCGGTGATCAGTCCCTTGGCGGGCAATGTCGTGAAGACGCGCTGGTGATAGACTTCGATGATGTTGACGCGTTCGGCATCGAACACGCGCACCAGATTGAACAGCGCCCCCGGCTGATCCTGCAGCCGCACCCGCAGGCGCGCCAGCCGCCCCGATCGCGCCAGATCACGCAGCAGCACATTGGCGAGCAGGCGCGTGTCGATATTGCCGCCGCACAGCGTGATCCCCACCGTCTTGCCCCGGAAACGCTCGGGATGCTGGAGCAACGCGGCCAGCCCCGCCGCGCCTGCACCCTCGACGACGGTCTTTTCGATCTGAAGCAACAGGCTGACCGCCTTCTCGAGGTTCCGTTCGCTGACGAGCAGAATGTCATCGACCAGCGCCTCGACCATCGTCGCGGTGATCGCGCCGGGTTCCTTGACCGCAATGCCCTCGGCCAGTGTATCGCCCGCGCAGGGCATGTCGGTGCCGTTGATCCGGTTGTACATCGACGGGAACAGCTCCGCCTCAACGCCGATCACCTCGATATCGCGGCCGCTGGCGCGCGCCACCGTCGCCATGCCGGAAATCAGACCGCCGCCGCCGATCGGCGTCACGATCGTGTCGATCGCGGGCACGTCTTCCAGCATCTCGATCGCGACGGTGCCCTGGCCCGCGATGATGCGCGGATCGTCGAACGGGTGGACAAAGGTGAAGCCGCGCGCCGCCTCCAGTTCGCGGGCGTGGGCATAGGCGGCGTCGAACGTCTCGCCGAACAGGATCACGGTTGCGCCGTGTCCTTCGGTTTGCGTTACCTTCACCGTCGGGGTGGTGGTGGGCATCACGATCGTTGCGGGAATGCCGAGCCGGTTGGCGTGATAGGCAAGGCCCTGCGCGTGATTGCCTGCCGATGCGGCGATCACGCCGATCACCTTCGGGTTGAGCTGCATCAACGTGTTTAGCGCGCCACGCTCCTTATAGGCAGCGGTGAACTGCAGGTTTTCGAACTTCAGATAGACGGTCGCGCCGGTCAGATCGGACAAAGTCTTGCTGATCAGCGTCGGTGTGCGAACGATTGATGGGGCAATGCGGGCGTGCGCCGCGCGTACATCATCAATCGATACGAGCAGGGGTGCTGCGGACGGGGGGAGGGGATCGGTAGCCATGGCCACGGCAACTAGACCATCTGGCGTGGCGAAGGAACACGCCTTATGCGCTGGTTCCATGGCAGATATCGCATTCATCGGCACCGGAATCATGGGCGGCCCCATGGCACGCCATCTCGCAGCGGCAGGGCACAGCCTGACCGTCTATAACCGCACCCGCGCCAAGGCAGAGGCTTGGGTGGCGGCGCATGGCGGGGCGGTGGCGGATAGCCCAGCGGCCGCCGCGACGGGCAAGGATGCGGTGATTGCTTGCGTGGGCAATGATGACGATCTGGCACAGGTGACGCTGGGCACTGACGGCGCGTTCGCGGCAATGCGTGACGATGCGGTCTTTATCGATCACACCACCGTCTCCGCCGACATCGCCCGTCGGTTGGCGTTAGCGCGCACACTGGTCGTCGATGCACCGGTTTCGGGCGGGCAGGCGGGGGCGGAGAATGGCAAGCTCTCGATCATGTGCGGTGGCACAGCGGCGGCGATGGCGGCGGCGGAGCCGCTGATGGCGGCCTATGCGCTCCGCATCGTCCATGTCGGCGGGCCCGGCGCCGGGCAGCAGACCAAGATGGTCAACCAGATCGCGATCGCCGGGGTGCTGCAGGGCTTGAGCGAGGCGCTGCGCTTTGCCCAGGCGAGCGATCTCGATCTCGACAAGGTGTTCGAAGCGATTTCAGGCGGGGCCGCGCAAAGCTGGCAGATGGTCAATCGCTGGCAAACGATGAGCGAGGACAAATTCGATTTCGGCTTTGCGGTCGATTGGATGCGCAAGGACCTTGGCCTCGCGCTCGATGAAGCGCGCAAGAACGGCGCGAGCCTGCCGGTCGCGGCGATGGTCGATCAATATTATGCCGATGTGCAGAAAATGGGCGGAAACCGCCAGGATACGAGCTCGCTGGTCAGGAGAATGCCGAAATGAAGAAGTTTCTGCTCGCGGCGCTGCTCGCGACAATGCCAAATCCCGCCTTCGCCGATGGTCTGATCGACAATGTCGATGGCGTCACGCTTGATGCCGATGGCAAGGTGCTGCGTTTTACCGGGCTGCTGATCACACCTGACGGCCATGTCGCTCGCCTGATGAAACAGGGGGAGAAGCGCCCCGACAGGCTTGATTGGCGCGCAGATATGAAGGGCAAGGTGCTGCTGCCCGGCTTTGTCGATGCGCACGGCCATGTGGTCGAACTGGGGTTCCGGGCGCTTGAGCTTGATCTGTCGGACACCAAGTCGCTGGACGAGGCCAAGGCGAAGATCGCGACCTATGTCGCCGCGAACCCCGAAAAGAAATGGATCTTGGGCGGCGGCTGGAATCAGGAAAAATGGGGGCTGGGCCGTTTTCCCACTGCTGCCGATCTTGATGCGGTGGTGAACGATCGCCCGGTCTGGCTGTCCCGCGCGGATGGCCATGCGAGCTGGGCGAACAGCGCGGCGATGAAGGCGGCGGGCATCACCGCCAAGAGCATTTCGCCCGCCGGTGGTCGTATTGAGAAAACCGGGGCAGAGCCGAACGGCGTGTTCGTCGATTCAGCCCAGGAACTGGTGCTGAAGGCCGTGCCCAAGCCGCTCCCCAAGGAACGCGGCACTGCGGTGCTGAAGGCGCAGGCGATCCTGCTGAGCTATGGCATCACCGCGACAGCGGATATGGGCACCTCGCTCGATGACTGGATGGCGTATCGTCGGCTCGGCGATGCCGGATCGCTCCGGGTGCGGATCATGAGCTATGGTGCGGGGCTGGAAGACACGATCCGCATCGGCGGCATCGGCCCGACGCCCTGGCTCTATGGCGGGCGGCTGAAGCTGGCGGGGATGAAGCTTTACACCGATGGCGCGCTGGGATCGCGCGGGGCGTGGCTGAAGGCCCCCTATGCCGATGCACCGGGGCAGTCCGGCGCCGGGTTCCTGGCGGATGACGTACTGCGCAACCTGATGAGCCGCGCGGCGATGGACAATTATCAGGTCGCCGTCCACGCGATCGGCGACAAGGCCAATGCGCAAGTGGTCGATGCGATCGCCGATCTGGCCGAAACCTATAAGGGCGATCGGCGCTGGCGGGTGGAGCATGCCCAGGTGATCGACCCCGTCGATCTCGCCAAGTTCGGCAAAAACGGCATCATCGCCTCGATGCAGCCGGTGCATGAAACCAGCGACCGCACCATGGCAGAGGCGCGATTGGGGCCAGCGCGGCTGGCGGGGGCCTATGCTTGGCAGACGATGCTCCAGCAGGGTGCGGTGCTGGCGTTCGGCACTGATTACCCGGTTGAGAGCCCCGACCCGTTCGCGGGCTGGGCGACGGGCTTCACCCGGTCAGACGCCGATGGCCAGCCCTTTGGCGGGTGGCAGCCACAGGAACGCATCAGCCGCGAACAGGCCTGGCGCGCCTATACGATGGACGCCGCCTATGCAGGTTTTGCCGAAAAGGATTTCGGGCGGCTGGGCGCGGGGCAATGGGCCGATTTCATCATCGTTGATCGCGATCCGCTGCTCGCCAGCCCAAGCGATCTGCGCGCGACAAAGGTCGAAGAGACGTGGATCGGTGGGGTGAAGGTTTGGGGGCGGTGAGGCGGCGGCGGGTGCGCGGTATCTGCTGCACGTGATACTGGTCCAGCAGCGCTGCCTCCACTAACGGTCCCGTGCCAGCTTTGTAGGTTTTGGCTTGGGCTGAGCGGTCGCTTCGGCACCCGGTTCGGCGGCGGTGCCGATGATTTGCTGCAATTCTTCTCCCACCAGCCGCAACAGCTTTTCGACGGTTGCGTGTCCACCACGCACGGCATCATCGAGCGGCGTGTTGCCCCAGCGATCCTTGGGATCGATGCGTGCGCCCTGATCGATCAGGAATCGTACCGCTTCGGTATGGCCCTCGCTTGCGGCCAGGTGCAGCCCGGTGCGACCATCATAATCGGCCGAATTGACGTCCGTGCCTTTGGCGATCAGCCGTCGCATTTCACTCACGTCGCCGCGGGCGCCCGCTGCGCACATCAAAAACGCCGGCTCGACCTCGTTCATCACTTCGCTGCGACGTGGGTCGACCAGCCGGTGGTCGGCAACCACGTTGGCATAGGTATGGAATGGAAAGGTCTCGACCAGTCGCTTGGAGAATTCGACCCCGCGGACGGTGTTGCCGAGTGAATCAAGGCGCGGGCTGTAAAGCGCAATCCCGCACACACCCGGCACGACAATGAACATCGCGCCGGACACCCCCGATTTGGCGGGCAAGCCCACCGTGAACGCATATTCGCCTGAAAAATCATACATGCCGCAGCTGTACATCAGCGACAGGCAGTTCTTGGTAGTGGACGGAGAGAACACGCGCTTGTCCGTCATCGGGCAAATGCCGCCATTAGCAAATGTGGCCGCAACGGTTGCCATTTGTTTGACGTCGACGGTGATCGAACAACACTGGAAATAGAAATCGAGCGTCGCGATCAGATCGGTATCGGGCGGGAAGGCTTTGTTCTCCCGCATGAAATAGGCGAGCGCAAAATTGCGGTCGGCGGTATCCTTTTCTGACAGATAGACCGAGTTATCGAACCCCGCGGATTCATTGCCCGCCAGCGATCGCCAGACGCTCATGACATAATCGAAGCGATCGGCGAGCGGGAGGCCGGGCTTGATCAACGCCGAGCACATGATCGCGCCGGCGTTGATCATCGGATTGTGCGGCAATGACGCGTTGTTGAGGGTCAGCTCATTAAAGGACCGACCCGAGGGCTCGCGCCCGACATGACGCTGCACTTGCGCCTGGCCCAGCGTATCCATCGCAATTGCATAATTGATTGGCTTGCATGTGGATTGGACACAATAGCGTTCTTCATCATCGCCAAGCGACATTCGCTGGCCATCGACGGTGCAGACCGCAATCGAATAAAGATCCGGATTTACCCTGGCGAGCTGGGGAATATAGGTGGCGACTTCGCCCCCATTATAATCCCGAACAAAATCAAAGATTGTCGTCAGCTTGTCGCGGAACCGCTGAAAATCAGGGATGATCAGGTCGCCGCGCAACGCCCGGTGCAGCAGCGATGTCGTCGATGGGTGCAGGCTTTCGGCAAATTCAGAAAGCGTGATCGGCTCAAGATCGGCCCGCCGACGCAATGCCTTCACCGTTTCGCGAATACGCGGGTCGTCGAGTAAGATGCCGGTATGCTCGATCGCGGTTTCGAAATCCCGCCGGGTGATCGTCAGATCCTTGCTCTGCCGGATCGCGTTGAACATCGCGGTGGCGACGGGGTCATGATTATGCCCGGTGGCTGCGTTGGTCTTGGAGACCGGGGCCTGGAGGGGTGGCGGGGCCATGGTGGCGGCCAGCAGAAAATCTTCCTCGTTCATCGCATCGCTCCCGTCCGGTCAGGCGTTCATTGGCCTTTCTCTTCGGTAGCGACGCTATACAAAAGCCAGGCTGCTGCGTCACCATGATCAAGTGCATCATGAGGAACAACAAAAAAGCCCGCAGTTTCCGACTTGGAAACTGCGGGCTTTTCCCCCGTATTTAATCTTGCTTATGCGACGGCAGCTTCCTGCACTTCGTCAGGCTCGCGTAGCACATAGCCGCGACCCCAGACGGTTTCGATATAGTTGTCGCCTTCGCAGGCCATGCTGAGCTTCTTGCGCAGCTTGCAGATGAACACGTCGATGATCTTGAGTTCGGGTTCGTCCATGCCGCCATAAAGGTGGTTCAGGAACATTTCCTTGGTAAGCGTGGTGCCTTTGCGCAGCGAAAGCAGCTCGAGCATCGCATATTCCTTGCCGGTCAGGTGGACGCGGGCGCCATCGACTTCGACGGTCTTGGCATCCAGATTGACGGCGAGCTTGCCGGTGCGGATCACCGACTGCGAATGGCCCTTGGAACGGCGCACAACCGCGTGGATGCGGGCGGTGAGTTCTTCGCGGTGGAAAGGCTTGGTGACATAATCGTCAGCGCCGAAACCGAACGAGCGGACCTTGCTGTCCATTTCGTTGATGCCGGAAAGGATCAGAACCGGCGTCTGCACCCGGGCGACGCGGAGCTTTTTCAACACGTCATAGCCGTGCATATCGGGCAGGTTCAGGTCGAGCAGGATGATATCATAATCATACAGCTTGCCCAGATCGAGGCCTTCTTCGCCAAGATCGGTGGTATAAACGTTGAAGCCCTCAGCCGAGAGCATCAGTTCAATGGCTTTGGCCGTGGTGGGCTCGTCTTCGATCAGCAGTACGCGCATCTGGCAGTTCCCCTGTTGCTCGCAGCCCCGAACATCCCCAGTCGCTCGGCGCGTTCACACACATTCCATTAACCTGATCAGTAATGAAGGTAAAAGGTTAATTTCAGATTAATCGGCCTGACTCCACGAGTCGCGGAGAATCCTTTAGGTCGACACCAAGCCCAATCATTGTGCCGAATTGGTGAATTCGGCATTTGGTACATCATGCGGCCCGTCGTCGACGGGGCACAATCGACGCAGGTGCACGGTGAGATAATCGAGCAGCAGATCGACGCGCGCCGGGCGCAGGCTGCCGGGTGGGGTCATGAGGTGCAACGCAATCGGGGGCGCGTGCCAGTCGGCCAGGATCGGCGTCAGCGTGCCGGCCGCGATATCGTCGCCGACGATGAAATCGGGCAGCACCGCAATCCCCAGACCCTGGCGGAGCGCGGGGAGGAGAGCATCGCCGCTATTCGCACGGAACGGCCCGGCCGGACGCACCGCCACTTCGGCACCACCTGGTCCCGCGAAACGCCATGGGCCGTGCAGGTTGGTATAGGCAAGGCAGGCATGCTCGCCGAGTTGCGCGGGGTGAGTTGGGGTGCCGTGGCGGGCAAGATAGACGGGCGCGGCCACGATATGCACGGTCACAGGCCCCAACCGTCGCGCGCGAAGCGAACTATCGGGGAGATTGGCGACACGGACCGCGATGTCAAACCCCTCGGCGACGATATCCAGCTTGGTGTCCGACAGATGGAGATCGATTTCGATGCCCGGATGCGCGGCGATAAAATCGGCAATCAGCTCGGTTAGGTACAACAGGCCAAGCGTCATCGGGGCAGCCATGCGGATCAGCCCCGCCGGGGCCAGGGCTGCGTCGCGCGCAGCTTCTTCCGCTGCATTGGCTTCGCCTAGAATGCGGGCGGCGCGTTCGGCGAGCACTCTGCCATTTTCTGTCAGGCTCAACCGACGCGACGTGCGGTGGAACAGCGATTGGCCGAGGTGCGTTTCGAGCCGCGTCACCGCCTTGGAGATGGTCGCCTTTGACAGGCCGATCGCGTCCGCCGCCCCACTAAACGACCGATGCTCGACGACGCTCGCAAAGATCGCCCATGCTTCAAGATCGGGAAGCCGCACATCACCCTCCACATAAATTGACCGATATCGGAAACGATGCGTTTCTATCGTTTCCATTTACGCCGCAAACGCAACCCCTATCTTGGCGTCAACTTCAAGGAGGTTCCCATGTTGACCAAGACACGTATCGACCGGCGGCCTTTCGACAGCCTTGGCCATGCCGATCATGGCTGGCTGAATGCGCGCCACCATTTTTCGTTCGCCAATTACTATGATCCTGACCGGATGGGCTGGGGCAGCATCCGCGTGTGGAATGATGACGAGATCGCCGCCAATTCGGGCTTTCCGCCGCATCCACACCGCGACATGGAGATCATCACCTATGTCCGGGCGGGTGCGATCACGCACCAGGATTCGCTGGGCAATACCGGCCGTACCGAAGCAGGTGATGTGCAGGTGATGAGCGCGGGCACTGGCGTTCGCCATTCGGAGTATAATCTGGAGCCGGAAACCACGCGGATCTTCCAGATCTGGATCGAGCCGAAGCGCTTGGGCGGATCGCCAAGCTGGGGGGCAAAGCCGTTCCCCAAGGGCGATCGGTCGGGCCAGTTCGTCACGCTCGCCAGCGGTTTCGCCGAGGATGAAGGCGCTTTGCCAATCCGTGCCGATGCCCGGTTGCTCGCTGCCACGGTGAAGGCGGGCGACACGATCAACTACACGCTTGGCGAAGGGCGGCACGGGTATCTGGTACCGGCCACCGGCCGCATCGACATCGATGGCGAAGTGATAGCCGCCCGCGACGGTGCAGCGATTCACGGCGGACAGACAGTGACGATCACGGCGATTGAAGAGTCCGAAATTGTTCTGGTTGATTCCGAGTAACGTATTTTAATTGTTGAAATATTCCCCGTTTCCGAGCCCGTCCGTGGGCGCGGAAGGGGCGGACATCGCTTCTCTCCCCCCCCGTGCGGTGTCCGCCCCGAATTTTATCGCCCCCGCGATTCACGCGATGCAATCGCTTGAAATTGGAGACTTATCGTGTCGAAGGTCCTTGTTCTGTATTACTCGTCCTATGGCCATATCGAGCAGATGGCCGATGCCGTTGCCGATGGTGCCCGCTCGGCCGGTGCGACCGTTGATGTCCGCCGCGTGCCCGAAACCGCGCCCCAGGCGGTTGTGGAAGCGGCGCATTTCAAAACAGACAGCGCCCACCCGGTGATCGGATCGGTCGAAGAACTGGCCAATTACGACGCCATCGTCATCGGCGCGCCAACGCGCTTCGGCCGCATGCCCGCCCAGATGGCGGCGTTTCTCGATCAGGCCGGCGGGCTTTGGTACCGCGGTGCCCTGAACGGCAAGGTCGGCGGTGCCTTCACATCGAGCGCGACACAACATGGCGGCCAGGAGGTGACGCTGTTTTCGATCATCACCAATTTGCTGCATTTCGGGATGACGATTGTCGGGCTCGATTATGGCTTTCAGGGCCAGATGGGTGTCGACGACGTGAAGGGCGGATCGCCTTACGGCGCGACGACGATCGCTGACGGCAATGGCAGCCGCCAGCCAAGTGCGACCGAACTGGACGGTGCCCGCTATCAGGGGCGCCGGATCGCAGAGGTTGCGGGTAAGCTCGTCGCATAGAGCTCATCGCAGTACATCTGAACAATGTCCGTTCGGCCTGAGCGAAGTCGAAGGCCACGCGTTGCGCAGGGTGCTTCGACTTCGCTCAGCACGAACGGTACAGAATTATCGCACGTTGATGTGATCGCGCAGCATCGGTTTATCGCGGCAGCGGTGCTTCCGATGGAGGCACCGCGGCTGGCATTTCCGGCGCCGTGATTGCAGGCGCGTCGACCTGCATCGGGCGCGCGGGATAGGCGGTTCGGGCACGCGCAAAAATCGCACGGGCGGGCCCGGCGCCGGGGGCGGTTGGCGATGTGCCGACCCAGCGCCAGTGCCACGGTTCCCACGTCACGCCCTGCGCATTGCCCGCCGGAAATGACAGCTCGAACCCGTAGTTGCTGGCGTGGGTGAGCAACCAGCGACCAGCGCGGGTATTGGCGAAGCACGCCTCGAGATCGACGCACCCGCCCGATGGCCGCGCACCGAAATCGAGCGCATAGCCGGTCGCATGCTCGCTATAGCCGGGCGGGCCGACATAGCGGGCGCGCTCGGCCGGGTTCTTGCAGCGTTTGCCCGGGCCAATCTGGCCGCAAAAGACGCTGCGTTGGCGCGCAACGGTGCGGTAGCAGGATATCGCCTTGATCTGACCGCCAAGGCCCGCCGATGTCGCGTCGGTCAGCATGCGCGACAGGTCAGCCGCTGCTTCGGGTCGCAACCGGCAGGGTGTGCCGAGCGAAAAGCGCGACGGCATCGTCACCAGTTCGGGCTGGTTCGCCTGGCCATAGGGCAAATGCCCAAGCATCCGCCCATCGCGTCCCACCTCCACCCGGTGGCCGATACACAGCTCCTGACCTGATGCCATCGCGATCGACGGAATCAGCGCGATCGTCATCACGGCGATGGCGGCGAGGTGTTTCATGGGGTCTCCGGGAAGGTAGCTTGCGCTTTTTGTGGCACGCGGGCGCGGCGAGTGGCAAGGGCGGGGAATGATAACCGACCATGTTCTTTTCATCGACGGCGAAGCGATCGTCATTGACAAGCCAACCGGCCTGCCGGTCGATCCGCCGCGCGACGGTGCGCTGAGCCTCGAAAACCATCTCCAGAGCCTGACCTTCGGCTTTCAGCGCTGGCCGCAGGCGGTGCACCGGCTCGACCGGGATACCAGTGGCTGCCTGCTCCTTTCCCGCAATCCCAAGGCCCATAAGCGGTTCCAGCGCGTGTTCGAGGCGGGGCTGGTGACGAAGCGCTATCTGGCGGTGCTCGACGGCGTGCCGACCGGCGAGGAGGGGCTGATCGACATCGCGCTCGACAAGATCAGCAGCGAGGCGGATGGTTGGCGAATGATCGGCAGCCCCAAGGGCAAGCCATCGCGCACCCATTGGCGGCTGGTGCGGGTGGAAGGCGCGCAATCGCTTGTCGAGTTCCGTCCCGAAACCGGGCGCACCCACCAGATCAGGGTGCACGCTGCCGAAGGGCTCGGCGCGCCGGTCGCGGGCGATCCGGTTTATGGGCGCAAGGGGCCGCATGGCATGCTGCTTCACGCCGCCGCGCTCATCGTGCCGCGCGAGGGCAAGCCCGATGTGAGCGCCGAAGCGCCCTTGCCTGAGCGATTTGCGGCGGCGGGATTCGGCGCTGAAGCGTCCGCTGATGCTGAGCCCATCATCGAGCCGGGCCATGGCTGAGTATGTTCTCCCCGAAAGCGCGATCGAGGAGGAGCGGTTTCTGGCCGCATCGGGGCCGGGCGGGCAGAACGTCAACAAGGTGGCGACCGCGGTGCAGCTGCGCGTCGCCGTGTTCAAGCTCGGCCTCGCGCCAGATGTCTATCAGCGGCTGAAGGTGCTCGCGGGCACGAAGATGACGGCAGCGGGCGAACTCGTCATCACCGCGCGCAAATTTCGCACGCAGGACGCCAACCGCACCGACGCCCGCGCGCGCCTGTCCGAACTGATCGGCAAAGCGCATGAACGCCCCGTCCGCCGCGTCAAAACCAAGCCAAGCAAAGCCGCCAAGGCCCGCCGCGTCGACGCGAAAAAGGGTCGGAGCGAGGTGAAGGCAGGACGCGGTCGGGTGTCGGTTGATTAGGCCGCCGTCCGCGATGTCGCTTTTTTCGATCCGGTCTCACTTCATCCCACGCAAAAGGATGGCGCACATTCCAATGTGAAGTTGCGGAAGTTGCGGGTCTCGCGCACTTTTTCGCAACTTCGGTTTTGGGAGAGAAAACCGGCTGTGATCAACAAGTTCAAAGAGCGGCCGGAACGGTTTCTGTTTGTGACGATGTAGGAACGCCGTGGCTAGTTTTGTAGAGGCTTTCCCTTTGCCGCTGCCGTTCCGCCAAAGCCGTCACCCCGGGACGAGCCCGGGGTGACGATGAAAAGTTGGGCAGCTTCCGCCCAATCGCAGAAGTTGACATTGTGCTCCCGCGAAGGCGGGAGCCCAGACTGGATCCCCGCCTTCGCGGGGACACAACTGACAGCGAAGTGACTGCTTTCCAACAGTTCTCTCCGTAGTGCGCCTTGGCGCATTGCTGCCCTACCCGAAAGCGGAACGACGGCTATCGGGCGGAAAAGCAGACTGGCTGCAAGCGCCCCAATCCCAGCCGGTCAGCGCCGTTTTTAGGTTTCCTAAAACCCGTCGCTCGATCGTCGCTTGCCATGCTTCGACCAATGTCGACACCTGGGACACAGCGGCAGTTGGTCGTAGCGCGGTTGAACGTCCGCTTCAGCCACCAGTCGATATTCTGCATTTGCCCGCGCCTGCATCGAACGATTAATCCCGTTTGGAGCCCAGCTTGACAGCACGTTGATTCAGGCGGATCCGAGGTTCCTCCTCTCGCAACCAGTGGTCATCAGATCGACGCCGGTGGTCGCGATCCAGCAGCAGAGCCCCCAGCGGTTCAAGCCCGGGAAACTGGGCAAGCTTGGTTGTCGGCTAGTCCGAGCCCATCGATACGGGAGCGCAAGTCGACCGGGAGCGGGCCAGCTCGTTCGGCCAAGAGGCATTCGGCGAGTTCCTGTCGGTTCTTCACCCCCAGCACTACAGTGTCAACGCCGTCCATATCGAGTGCATAGCGGTGGGCGATGGCCGCCGGCGAAGCACTGATATCGGCACACAAGGCACGGAACGGCGCGGCAGCCCGGAAATCGCGCATTTCGGGGTGGGAATCCTTCAGCGGCCGATCGATGGCCGAGGTCAGTGCGCCGGCCTGGACGGCGCGAATGCCCATGACACCGACGCCGTTCAGGGCGGCCGCGCGGATAATGTCGCGCGGCTGCGGCGCCTCGCCATAGGCGTGCATGCCGCCGGGCGAATCCATCAGGTTGCTAATGGCCTGCACGATGTCGGGGCGGATCGCGTGGCGCAGCGCCTTGAGGATTGTCGAAGGCACACCGACCCCGGTGATGCCCCAGGCGCCGATCCGCCCGCCTGCTTTCAGAGCTTCGAACGCTGGGACGACCTCGTCGACATAGTGTTCCCACGGCGTAACATGCTCGGCGCGGAGCGTAGCATCGAATCGAAATGCCGCGTCGTCATCGGCGATGAAACTGTGTAGGAGAAAGATGTCGACCCGCTCCAGCCGCATCACCGCCAGGCTGGCGTCAAGCGAGGCCTCCAGCCGGCTGGCAACGGTGCCCCGTCCGGGCGCGCCCAGCCCGCATTTGGTGGTGATGCGGACGCTGTTGGGCAAGCGCCCGGCAAAGGCTTCGCCGATGATCGCTTCGCAATTGCGATATCGGGGGGCCGCGTCGATTAGGTTGATACCCGCATCAATGGCATCGCCGATGGTGGCCAGCGCCTCGTCGCGGTTGGTGGTGCCCCACACCTCGCCAAGTCCGGCACCGCCGAGCGTCAGCCGGCTGATATTCTCGAAAGGGCCAAGCCTGATGAACTGCATCGGAACAAGCTTTCGATCAGCGCGGCACCCAGCCGCTGGTTTCAAGCGCAATCATCGACGCTGCTGATCTTGTGAGCCGGCCAGCAGCAGCAATCCGCCGGCGACAGCTACATTCTTCAAGAACAGCGAACCTTGCAGCCGCGCAACTTCGCCTTCCATCGTCCAGAAATCGTGGAACCAGTAATTGGTCGCCAGCGTGAAGATGGCGAGAACAAAGGCCGCAAGTGCCGCCCCGCGGCGGCCGATCGCGACGAGCAGGCCGCCGCCGAGTTCGAGCGCGATCGTTGCTGGCAGCAGCAGCGATACAGGTTCCAGCCCGGCCGCCGCCATGCTAGCCCCTGTCTGGGCATAGGTGGTCAGCTTCAGGACTCCGGCGAAGAGGAACAGCGAGGCCAGCAGCAGGCGCCCGGCGGTGGCAATGGCCGCGGACATCACGACATCGTCCGGTACAGGCGCATCGGCTGTCACACCATGCCCAGCCGGACGGCGGATTCGGCACTCGCCAGCAGCGCCTCGCGGGCCGGGATGAAGTCGATGCCCAGCCGCTCGCGCGCCTTTCGGTTGTCATACACCCGTTGGCGGTTGAGATTGGGCAGCAACGGCTTGAGGTTGGCATTGGACCGCGCCATCAGCCTCACCAGCCAGGTCGGCAACTCGCCCCGGGGCAGCTTGCGATCGGGATAGGCCTCGCGCAGGATGGCGCCGACCTCGGCGAACCAAAGCGTCTCCGAACAGACGATGTAGCGCTCGCCAGCGGCATCCGGGCGTTCCATCGCCTCGATATGCGCCTTTGCCACATCGCGAACATCGACAATGCCCTGGTGCAGCCGCGGATAGCGCGGCATCGATCGGCGCAGCGGCCCGATCACCATGCCGAGCGAGGTCGAGACGTCCTTGCTCATCGCCGGTCCCAGCACCGCGACCGGGTTGATGACGGCGAGTTCCAGCCCGGCGCCTTCGCCATGCACATAATCCCACGCCGCGCGCTCGGCGAGCAGCTTTGATTGGGCATAAAAGGAGACCCGGTCGAGATCGTCCATCTTGGTCCAGTGGCTCTCGTCATAGGCTGCCGGCGCGTCGGCACCCCAGCCGGTATCGACCGCCGCGACCGACGAAGTCAGCACCACCCGCTTGACGCCCGCTGCTTTTGCCGCCTTCAGCACCCGCAGCGCCCCGTCACGGGCTGGCCCGATCAACTCGTTGGCCGAGGCAGGCTGAGTCGGTGGAAACGGCGACGCCACATGCTGAACATAGGTGATGTCCGCCATCGCTTCCGCCCAGCCGGCGTCGCTGCTGAGGTCGGCGGCGACGATCTCGATGGCGATCGGACGCCCGGCAAAGTCAGAAAGGATCCGGTTGAGCGCCTCGCCCTTGGCGGCGGAACGCGCGGTGCCGCGCACCTCATAGCCGTTGTCGAGCAGGGCGAGGATCAGGTGCGACGCGACAAATCCGGTTGCACCCGTCACGAGAACTTTGGTCATGATGGCTCCAGTCAAACCGATCGCTGCGTCGATCAGCAATTCGTACTTTACACTTCAAACAACAACTGTAAATGTGATTCTGAAAGGCCGGTTGATGAAGCAGGACGCCAAGCGAGAGACCGTGTTCGAGGCAGCAGCAACCTTATTCGCCCAATATGGCTTTCGCCGTGCCTCGATGTCGGAAATCGCCGCGGCTGCCGGCATCTCCCGGCCGACGCTCTATGCGATGTTCGACAACAAGGAGACCTTGTTTCGTCAGCTCGCCAACCACCGCCAGAACCAGGCCATCGACGAAGCTGCCGCCGTGCTGGCGGAGGACGCGCCCGTGGCCGATCGTGTCACGCGCGCCATCCTCGCCTATGAACGCATCTATTATGAACCGGTTGCCGGGTCGCCGCATGGCGCCGAGTTCATGGACCTCAACAATGGGGCGGCGCTGCAGGACATGATCGACGGGCGAAACCGGCTGATTGTCTACCTATCGGGCGCCATCGCGGCCGCACAGGCCGATGCGCCGTTGCCTGGTGCCGCGATGCCGGCCCGCGATTTTGCCGAGTTGTTGATGCTGTCGATCAACGGCTTGAAGAAGGCAGCAAGCTCGATCGAGGAATTCCGCCAGAAGATCCGCGAAGTGTCGGGGATCTTCATGGCATCGATCACGTCGCACACGCAAGGCTGAACCAAAGCTCGCGGGATGCGGGTCTGGAGGGTTTGATGACAGGTTTCAGGATCAATGGCCGCCAGACCGAAATCGCTTTCGAGCTCGACATGCCGCTGCTCTCGGCGATCCGCGATCACTTGAAGCTACTGTTCCGCGTTGACCTCGGAAATGTCTGAAACAGGGGCGGCAGCCGTGGAACAGTGCGGCGCGATCGAAGGGCCTCTATGCGAGGTCGGCCGCCCGAAACCTGCCCTACCGCTTTCCACCAGAAGCGGTCATTGTGGAATAGGCAATCCAGCGTGATAGTCGTTTACTTCCGAGCTTTCGAAAGATTGCCCGGCAAAACGATCCTCAACCGCACCGCCTTGCCAAAGGGAGCCCGCACTCCCAATTTGCCTGCTCACTGCCCCGGAAAGCCCACCCCATGTACGCCTTCACCGTCGATACCAGCGCCAAGGACGAATTGTACCGCGATCTCGCCTCGGCGCTCGACGCGCTGACCGCGGATGAGCCCGATGCGGTGGCGAATATGGCCAATGCGGCAGCGCTGATGTGGCAATATCTGCCCGATCTCAACTGGGCGGGATTTTACCGTCTGGTCGGCGGTGAGCTGGTGCTCGGGCCGTTTCAGGGCAAGCCTGCCTGCATTCGGATCGCCATGGGTGCGGGGGTTTGCGGTACGGCCGCCGCCACGTTGACGACGCAGCTGGTCGATGATGTCCATGCCTTTCCCGGCCATATCGCCTGCGATGCCGATAGCCGGTCCGAACTCGTCGTGCCGATCGTGCGGGATGGGGTGTTGCTGGGGGTGCTCGACCTCGACAGCCCAATAGCGGCGCGGTTCGATGCCGCCGATGCCGCCGGGGTAGAGGCACTGGCGGCGATGCTTGCCGCGCGGCTTTAGCCCGACTTGGCTGACCCGATCTGGGACACGCTCTCCCGTGGCTGAAAACTGCCAAAAATGGTAACGGTCGCGTTAAGGATATGGTCCGTTTGACGGCCTGTCCCGGTACCCGTTGGAGAGTTAACCATGCGAACCCCCATGATCGCGTCACTTGCCCTTTTGGCGACGACGATGGCCGGCCCTGCCGATGCCCAGCGACTCGGGGGTGGACGCATGGTGGCGCCGCAGATCGCGGTGCCACCGGCAGGGCCGCAAGGTGGCCCGCCCGTGGCGATCACGCCGCAGCCTGCGCCGCAGATGGGTATGCCTGCGCCGCGCGTCGGGCAACCGCGGATGAGCGGCCAACGGATGGCTGGCCAGCGTTTCCAGGGCCAGCAATTTCAGGGCCAGCGTTGGGGTGGTCGCGTCGGCGGGCGCTGGATCGGTGGTGTGCAGGCGCCGGGCGGCTGGAACGCCTATCGCCGCCCCGGCCGCGGCTTTGCGCTGCCATCCTATTGGATCGCGCCGAGCTTCTTTATCGGCAACTTCGCCAGCTACGGCCTCGCGCCGCCGCCTTATGGCTATCACTGGTCGCGCTATTATGACGATGCCGTGCTGATCGATGATCGTGGACGCGTCTATGATAGCGTGCAGGGCATCGGCTGGGATGACACGCGCGATGAAGGCTATGATGACGATCAGCCTGGCTATGGCGCACCCTATGCCGCACCGACGACTGGCTATCAGGGCAGCTATGAGGGCACTTATGAAGTAGGCGGCCAGCGAGGCTATCAACGGGGTCAGCAGAGCGGCAGCTATCTCCCGCAAGTTCAGGTGCAGGGCGGTGCGGTGGTGCAGCCACTCTATCCGCATGGCTATACGCAAAGCTGGTCGGCAGGCAGTGGCTATTACTACCCTGGCGGCGTGACCACGACGATTACGGTGCAGCAAGCACCCGTCGTCACGACCACCGTCACCGAGTATATCGAGGAAACAGTGTACCGCGCGCCTGTGCGCCGCAGCTACCGCAAGCCGGTTCGCAAGTGGAAGCCGAAGGCCAAGCCGCAATGCGCGTGCCAGTGTGCCTGCCGGTGAAGAGGCACGTCTAGGCTCGTTTGTGAACGGACATAGGGATAGGGGCCCGTCACCCCGGACTTGATCCGGGGTCCCGCTTCTTATCGTCGGCCGCAAAAGCGGGACCCCGGGTCAAGCCCGGGGTGACGTCGAAAATGTCTTGATAAGGCGAGAGCGGGTTTCGCCCCAATCACTGCCGCGTCGGTGCCGCTCCCAATGTCGCAATGCTCTCCGCGCCCGACCCGCCAAGTGCAGCCACTGCAAACAAATGATCGTCGATCGAGGTGTTTACCAGCGTGACATTGGTATCGGTAATGTCGCGCTTGCCCGTCCAGCGATCGGTATCGGTTCGCCGCCAGTACACGCGGTAGCCGGTAGCGCCCGGCACGGGCTCCCATGAAACCTTGGTGTCGAACGAGATCGCGCCGCTGATCGCGACCGTCTTGGGCGCACCGGGGGCGCTGGCGAAGCGGCGGATCGCGGCGATGTTGATCGCGGTCACCTTGGCGAGATAGGGGAAATCCATCTTGTCGACCGTATCGCCGTATTCGATGCCGTTTTCGGTGCGCAGATCCTGATGCTGCTGCGTCCAGTTTTCCGCCCCGACCGAAAAGCGGACGGCGGGATAGCCAAGTTTCAGGAACGGCTCATGATCGCCCCCGCGCCCGAAACGGTCGGGCCGGCGATCCATGAACACGTCGAGCCCGCCGCGAATTTCGCCGGCAACGTTATCGATCGCCTTGGCGAGCGCGCGGCTGGGGCCGTCATCCTCTCCGCCATTGCCGCGCCGGGCGATTTGCTGGGGCAGCGTTTCCGATGCGCGGATGCCCTCGGAAAACACCCGGACCCGGTCTGCCACGCGGATGCCGTTCTGGCCCATCGTGTTGCCGACGATATCGTTGTTGAGCATCGCCGAGATTTCCCAGCCGCGATCGCGGGCGGTTTCGGCCAGCAAGGTGCCGCCCCACAGACCCTGCTCTTCGCCCGAAAAGATCGCGTAGACAATCGTCGCGTCGAACGTTTCCTTGGAAAGGATGCGTGCGGCCTCCATCACCAGTGCGACACCCGATCCATCATCGTTCGCGCCGGGCGCATCCTTGGTAATGTCGAGCGTGTCGGTGCCGCGGCTGTCGATATGCGCGCCGACGATGACAACGCGGTTCTTGTCGCGCCCCCATTGCACGCCGAGCACGTCGATCACTTCAACGCCATTGGGGGCGCGTGGACCAGTGAACGTGCGGCCTATGCGCTGCACCTGCATGCACTTGCACGCCTCGCCCAGCTTATCGAGCTCATCCGCCACCCAGGCCCGCGCAGCACCGATGCCACGCACCGGATCGGTCGCCGACGACAACGTATTGCGCGTGCCGAACGAGACGAGCTTTTCGACGGACGCCTTCAGGCGGACGGCGTCGGGCTTGTCGGCGGCGAGGGCGGGGCTGGCGGAGGCGAAGCACAACACCGCAGCAGTGGTCAGTTTTTTGATCATGGGCAGTATCGTGCCGGTTCGGTTGTGATCGATCAAGTGCCGTTCGCGGACGGCTTAACTCAGCCGGTCGATCGCCTCGGCGCTTAGGCCGCCAGGGATGATCATCAACGGGATCGGCAACGCGCCCGCTTCTGACCCGGCAAAATGGCTGATGAGCGGTCCCGGCGCGCCACTTGCCGCGGCGGCGAGCACCAACGCGGCGATTTCCGGATTGCCGGCGATCACATCGCGAATCACCTTGTTGGCGTCGCCCTGTCGCACGGTGATGATCGGTTTCAGCCCCGATTCCTCGATCAGCGTTCCTGCGGCGGCGGCGACCAGCGCCTGGGCGTGCTGGCGCGCTTCTTCCTCGATCGTTGCCTGCACGCCGCCCCAGGGCACGAACTCGGCGGCGGGCACCAACGCCAGGATTTCCACGCCGCCACCGGTCTTGACGGCACGGCGCGCGGCAAAGCGCAGCGCGGTTTCGGCCTCGCGGCTTTCATCGATGACCACCAGGTAGATCCGCACCGCCACCCTCCCTCTTTTGTCTTTGGATGATAGGTGGGCCGGATGGCGCGCGTGCGCAAGCTACTCATGGCCCGGATGGACTTGACCCGAACGCCGGGATGGCGAAGGAAACGCCCACCCCCAGGACTCGTGCAAGGATCCACCTTTCATGCCGATCGAGATCAAGATGCCCGCGCTTTCCCCGACAATGGAGGAAGGCACGCTCGCCAAATGGCTGATCAAGGCAGGCGATACCGTGTCATCGGGCGATCTGATGGCCGAAATCGAAACCGACAAGGCGACGATGGAATTCGAAGCGGTCGATGAAGGCGTGATTTCCGAAATCCTCGTGGCGGAGGGCACCGACAATGTGAAGGTCGGCACCGTTATTGCCATCCTGACACAGGAAGGGGAGGCAGCGGCCCCGAAGGCGGCATCCAAGGCGGAGGCGGCACCGTCTGAGGCCAAGCCCGAACCGACCCCGGCGCCTGTTGCACCTGCGCCTGCCGCCGCTGCACCCGTTGCCGTTGCGCCGATCGCAACGGGCGATCGCATCAAAGCGAGCCCGCTCGCGCGGCGGATCGCGGCGGCGAAAAGCGTCGATCTCGCGACGCTCACCGGCACGGGGCCGAATGGCCGGATCATCAAGGCGGATGTCGAAGCCGCAGGCAGCGGTACGGCGGCTTCCGCGCCAGCAGCAACATCTGTTAAGGCCGCGCCTGCGGCACCGGCCGCACCCGAAGCGCCGCGCTCGACCGCGCCGGTCGCCTGGGACGATACGATCCCGCACCAGATCGACAAATTGTCGAACATGCGCAAAACGATCGCGCGCCGCTTGACCGAGGCGAAATCGACGATCCCGCATATCTATCTCACGGTCGATATCCGGCTCGATGCACTGCTCAAGCTGCGCGGCGAGCTCAACAAGGCGCTCGAGCCGCGCGGGGTGAAGCTGTCGGTCAATGATCTGCTGATCAAGGCGCTTGGCGTCGCGCTGATTCAGGTGCCCAAGTGCAACGTCACCTTCCTTGGCGATCAGCTTGTCACCTACAGCCGCGCGGATATCGCGGTGGCGGTGTCGATCCCCGGGGGGCTGATCACCCCGATCATCAAGGATGCGGCGAACAAGAGCATGTCGGCGATCGCCACCGAGATGAAGGGCCTCGCCGCCCGCGCCAAGGACGGCAAGCTGCAGCCTGCCGAATATCAGGGCGGCACGGCTTCCATCTCCAACATGGGGATGTTCGGGATCAAGGCGTTCGACGCCGTCATCAACCCGCCGCAGGGCATGATCCTGGCGGTCGGTGCGGGCGAGCAGCGCCCCTATGTGATCGACGGCGCGCTCGGCATTGCGACGGTCATGTCGGTGACGGGCAGCTTCGATCACCGCGCGATCGATGGGGCAGACGGTGCGCAGTTGATGCAGGCGCTAAAGGCGCTGGTCGAAAATCCGCTCGGCTTACTGGCATAAGGGGCAGGCGATGCGCTTTGCGATCGAGCTGATGTATGTGGCGATCGGCATTATCGTGTCGATCGTGATGGCGGTTGCTGCCGCTTGGGCGGTGCCACTGGCGCGTGCTGAGATCTGGATCATCGATTATGTCGCGATCGCCTTCATCATCGGTATGGGCTATCCGCAGATGCGTGATGCATGGGCGGCGGACCGGGCGGCTGACCGCGCCGCTGGGGTAACGTCGGACCGTGGCTGATCAGCCGCCCGGCATGACGCTGGCCATTCGCGCCACCGCGATGGCAGAAGATGCCAACCCTTACGGCTCGATTTTCGTTGGCTGGCTGATGGGGCAGATGGCGCTCGCGGCGGGCTCTGTCGCGTCGCAGCGTTGCCGGGGCCAGGCCCCGGTGGTCGCCGCTGACGGGTTCAACTTCACCGCGCCGGTTACCATCGGCGACGAGGTGAGCTTTTATGCCAGTATCATTGCGGTCGGGCGAACGTCCATGACCGTCGCGGTCGAATGCTGGCGGCGAGACCGACACGGCGACGACACCGAGCGCGCCGCACGCGGCCAGCTCACGCTTGTGTCGATGGGGCCGGATGGCAGGCCCCGCCCGGTCGATGGCCCGCTCGTCTGACATTCCTTCACTGATCCTTCCTCCCTCCCCAGGAGATAGTTGTGGCTGACCAATTTGATCTCATCGTTCTCGGTTCGGGGCCCGGCGGCTATGTCGCGGCGATCCGGGCGAGCCAGCTTGGCCTGAAGGTCGCGATTGTCGAGCGTGAGTTGCTCGGCGGCATCTGCCTCAATTGGGGGTGCATCCCCACCAAGGCGCTGCTGCGATCGGCGGAAATCTATCATTATATGCAGCACGCCAAGGATTATGGCCTGGTGGCCGAGGGCATCAGCGCCGATATCGACGCAGTGGTGAAGCGCTCGCGTGGTGTGGCGAAGCAGCTCAATCAGGGCGTCACCCATCTGATGAAGAAGAACAAGATCACGGTGGTGATGGGCGAGGGGAAACTGACCGCCGCCAATGTGCTGACCGTGACCGACAAGGACGGCAAGTCGACCGCGCTTGCGGCGAAGAACATCATCCTAGCCACCGGTGCGCGCGCCCGCGACCTGCCGTTTGCGCCCGCCGACGGGAAGCGCATCTGGACCTATCGCCACGCGATGGTGCCGCCCGAAATGCCGACCAAGCTGCTCGTCATCGGCTCCGGCGCGATCGGGATCGAGTTCGCCAGCTTCTACAATGATATGGGTGCCGAGGTGACGGTCGTCGAAATGCTCGACCGGATCGTGCCGGTCGAGGATGCCGATGTTTCCGCGTTCCTCGAAAAGGCACTGAAGAAGCAAGGGATGACAATCATGACCGGCGCGGGCGTCGAGAAGCTGAGCGTCACCGACAAGGGCGTGAAGGCGAGCATCAAGGGGAAAGATGGCAAGGTCATCGACGGCGAATTCAGCCACTGCATCGTCGCGATCGGCATCGTCCCCAACACCGAGAATATCGGGCTGGAAGCGCTCGGCGTGGAAACCGATCGCGGCTTCCTGAAGACCGGACCGACTTGCCAGACCAACGTCCCCGGCCTCTACGCGATCGGCGATATCACCGCCCCGCCCTGGCTGGCGCACAAGGCAAGCCATGAAGGCGTGATCGCGGCGGAATCCATCGCCGGCGGCCATCCGCATGCGATGGACCCGAAGAACATCCCCGGCTGCACCTATTGCCACCCGCAGATCGCCAGCGTCGGCCTGACCGAGGCCAAGGCGAAAGAAGCCGGGTACGATGTAAAAGTCGGCAACTTCCCCTTCATCGGCAACGGCAAGGCGATCGCACTGGGCGAGGCCGAGGGCTTCGTGAAGACCG
Organism: Sphingomonas sp. 28-62-11; assembly: GCF_002278865.1. Lineage (NCBI taxonomy): Bacteria > Pseudomonadati > Pseudomonadota > Alphaproteobacteria > Sphingomonadales > Sphingomonadaceae > Sphingomonas > Sphingomonas sp. 28-62-11. The sequence goes on from NZ_NCGB01000020.1 coordinate 87,217, forward strand.
TGTTCGATGCCAAGACCGGCGAGTTGCTCGGCGCGCACATGATCGGCGCCGAAGTGACCGAGCTGATCCAGGGCTATACGATCGGCAAGACCGCAGAGCTGGTCGAAGCCGATTTCATGGAAAGCGTGTTCCCACACCCGACCTTGTCGGAAATGATGCACGAAAGCGTGCTTGGCGCTTACGGGCGGGCGCTGCATATCTAATGCTAATGTCAAAGGGGTCGAATGTGCTGAAATCCATTGTTGCAAGTGCTGTTGCGCTTGCATTCGTCACCGTTCCCGCCGCTGCTGACACCGTGGTCGTCACCGCCGATCACATGGTTGACGTGGTGAATGGCAAGACGGTGGACTACCCCGCTATCTTCATCACCGACGGCCGCATCACCGGCGTTGCCGATGCGCGTACGGTGAAATGGGGCAGCGATGTGAAGCACATCGATCTTTCGGGCCAGACCATCCTGCCCGGTCTGATCGACATGCATGTCCATCTCGATGCCGATCCCCGGCTCAGTGGCTATCAGGCGCTCGGCTATACTGACAGCTTCTGGCAAGCAGTTGGTGTGGCCAATGCCAAGGCAATGCTGGAGGCGGGCTTCACGACGGTGCGCAATGTGGGATCGGGCCAGTTCAACGATGTCGGTCTGAAACAGGCGGTAGAGGCCGGCTATATCGCCGGGCCACGGATCGTGCCGTCGGGTTATGCGCTGGGCGCGACCGGCGGGCACTGCGACGGGACCGAATCACTCCCGCCCAGCTTTGCAGGGCTGCCCAATCCGTCCGTGGCCGATGGGCCAGAGGGGTATCGCAAGCTGGTGCGCACGATGCGCAAATATGGCGCGGAGGCGATCAAAATCTGCGCGACCGGCGGAGTACTTTCGCGCGGCGATGCGGCAGGCGCGCAGCAAATGACGCTTGATGAGATCAAGGCCGTTACGGCGGAGGCGCATATGCTTGGCATGCGCGTTGCCGCACACGCCCATGGCACGTCCGGTATCAACGATTCACTGCGCGCCGGGGTGGATACGATCGAGCATGCCAGCCTGGCCGATGCCGAGAGCTTCCGTCTCGCCAAGGCGGCGGGCGCGTGGTTCTCGATGGATATCTATGACGATGATTATATTCTGGCCGAAGGTGCGAAGAATGGGGTGTTCCCCGAAAGCCTGGAAAAGGAACGCCAGATCGGCCGCAAGCAGCGCGAAGTGTTCCGCGATGCGCACAAGGCGGGCGTAAAAATGGTGTTCGGCACCGACAATGGCGGCGTGTTCCCGGCGGGCCAGAATGCGCTTCAGTTCGCCAAGATGATCGAATGGGGGATGACCCCGGCCGAGGCGATTCGGACCGCGACGACGAATGCGGCAGAGGCGCTGTCGCGCACAGCCGATGTCGGTTCGCTTGCGGTGGGTCGCTATGGCGACATCGTAGCCGTCACGGGCGATCCGCTGACCAATGTCCGCCTGCTCGAAAAGCCGAGTGCGGTCATCAAGGGCGGGGTGCGCATCAAGTAAGCGGCTGCCATCGTCACCGTGGTAAAGGCCGGGGTCCTGCGCCCAGTGCACCACGCAGCAAAAAGGCGCTTTCCCAGCCCCCCGGGAAAGCGCCTTATGCTCGAACCGCGCTACCGATCAGGCGGCGGCTTCGCTCGGAGGGGTGTAGAATACTGATTCGGTCGCGCGCGACGGCGAAGTAACGGTTGTCGTCGCCGGACCGCCAAAGGTTTTCCCTGAATCGGGCGAGACGTGCTTCAGGCGGCCATCGATGCTGGCGCCGTTTTCGATCGCGATGTTTTCATATTCGACATCGCCGGTGATCCGCGCAGCGCGCTCGACGGTGAGTTGGCGTACCGACACCGTGCCCTCGATCGCGCCGCCCAGACGCGCGCTTTCTGCACGAACGTTGCCCGAAATGCGGCTCTCATTGCCCTGGACGAGCGATCCGCAATTCACGTCGCCGTCGACACGACCGTCGATGTGCAGATCGGCGGTTGCAGTCACGTTGCCCGTCACGATTACATCAGGCCCGAGCACCGAGAACATTCCGCGCTTGGCCGACGACTGGGCGGGGGCTGGTGGCAGGCTGCTCGAGCCCGTCTCCCGCGTCGATCCAGCCTTGTTGTTGTTAAACATGCTCATAATCACCCCGCACAAAAAAACCGAGCCAGAAGCTGATCCAGCGACTCGGGAAGAACCGTAACATAAAACAGGGTCGGCTAGGAGACGGGAACACTCATATTGGGCGTACCAGAAGGGGATTGTCGTTCGCCGCGGGCTGGAGCAGCGGCCGGGCGATACGCCAGGTGGCGACGAGCATCGGCACGGCGCTCATCGCAGCGACGGATTCGATGCCGCTCAGATAGGCGAACAGCGCCAAAGTCGATCCAGTCTGGATCAATAAGGCGGTTCGCCAGCTTTCCCGATCGGCGGCCATGATCGCCAATACCAGCGCGACGATATCGGCGAGGTAGAAGAAGCGCTCATGCATTTTGGGGAGCAGCCCCGCCGTTACCAGCATCGCCAGCAACGCAGCAGCGATCAGCGCACGGCCGTGCAGCGGTTGGGCCGAGAATCGCGCGATATAGGCGGCACTCGCGCCGACAGCAGCGGTAAAGGCGAGCCCCAGCAACGGCATATCCTCACCCCGCGGCAGCAGATCGATGATCGACCAGATATTGGGGGCATTGCGGGAGAGATCAGCAAAGGTCGTGCTTTGCAGCGCATAGATAGCGACCAGGTTGCCAGGCGGCCAGCCGGCCACCATCGCCGGGATCATCATCGCGGCGGTTGCAAGCGGGGTCAGCAGCCACAGCCGGACGGGCACGCGCCGGTGGATCAGCAAGGCCAGAAAGAAGGGCGCGATCAGTACCGCCTGCGCCTTGAACGACAGCGCGACCCCGCACCACAGCAGCATCGCGGCATGGCGGCGATCAAGTGCGGCGGCGAGCGCCATCACGCACGGCGCTGCCCAGAACATGTCGGCCTGGCCCAGCAGTGAAGCGTTGATCGCAACACTCGGCAACAAGAATACCAGCGCGGCACCCCGCTCAGGCTGCGGTACATCCAGGCGAGTCAGCAGATACCGCACCGCGAGCGCAAGCGCGCCGGTGCCTGCGACCGAGATCAGCTTGATCAGCGTGATCCACGGCACGAACGGGGCCAGCGGGCTGACGATTGCCAGCAGATAAAGATAGGGCGGGGTGTAGTTTGAAAATGGCGCGGCAAAGGCGGCTACCGGCCCGGTGCGCACGACATGATCGAACCACGGCAGCAAATAAGCCGACATATCGGCCGCAACGATGTGCCAGAAGGCCAGATGCAGCAGGGCGGCCGCTGCCAGGGTGACGACCACTGGCGGTAAGGGCGATCGGGCGGGCGCTGCCGGCAGAAGTACTGTGAAGTGGGGAGCAGGAATCATGGATAAAGCCATGCCCCGGCCATGGTTGAGGCGGGGTTAAGTTCAGACGGGATAGTGCCATTTTGAGTGGCGGCACGTCACGGAATTGCGCTGGATTTCTGCGCCTAGCGCGATTGACGCATCATGGCATTGACCACCCCGGCCAGCATGGGTATAGCGCCGCCTGCTCGCGAAAGGGGCTGGTGGTGGGTTTGCCTGCACGCCGTTCGCTAGTGAGCAGAGCTGAACATTGCTGAACGCAAGGGGCCTGGGGGGCCGTTATGGCCGCCGGGGTCCCTTTGTATTTTTCCGCTTTCAGCAAAGTAACCGCCGGGATTGCCGGTAACAAAAGGTGAAGGGCTTCATGCCAACGATTAACCAGCTGGTCCGCAAGGGCCGCGATCCGCAGAAGGCCAAATCAAAGGTCCCTGCGATGGACCAGAACCCCCAGAAGCGGGGCGTCTGCACGCGCGTTTATACGACGACTCCGAAAAAGCCGAACTCGGCATTGCGCAAGGTGGCCAAGGTTCGCCTGACCAACCAGCGCGAAGTCATCAGC
>NZ_NCGB01000021.1:0-45667 GCF_002278865.1 Sphingomonas sp. 28-62-11
CGATATCGCCATGCACGAAGGCGCAGCGTTTAGCGGCATCATTGCGCAAGCAAAGGCGGCCCTGCCCCAGGCCGCCTGAGCGACCTGAAGCGCAGCACGCCAACAAGGGGCGCGGGTGGATTGCCACTCGCGCCCTTTTCGTTATCGGGACTTCGAGAATTGGACGGAAAAACGATGACCACCGAACTCGATCAGATGCAAACCGATATGCTGAGCGCGATCGATGCGGCGAGCGGACTTGATGCGCTTGAAGCGGTGCGGATTCACGGGCTCGGCAAAACGGGCACGATCACGGGCCTGCTCAAGTCGCTGGGCGCAATGACGCCCGAGGAACGCCTGACCACCGGTCCGCGGATCCATGCGCTGCGCGAAGCGGTGACGAGCGCGATTGCCGCGCGAAAGGCCGCGCTGGAACGTGCCGAACTCGATGCGCGCCTCGCTCGCGAGACGATCGACATGACGCTCCCCGCTGAACCCGCTTTGATCGGCAGCATTCACCCGGTGAGCCAGGTGATGGACGAACTCGCCGAAATCTTCGCCGATATGGGCTTTGCGGTGGCGACGGGACCGGAGATCGAGACCGACTGGTATAATTTCACCGCGCTCAACATCCCCGAAACGCATCCCGCGCGCGCCATGCACGATACGTTTTATCTGGCGGGTGAGCATGAGACACCGATGGTACTCCGCACGCACACGTCGCCCGTGCAAATCCGTGCGATGCAGGCGTCCGGTGGCGACAAGCCGGTTTACATCATCGCGCCGGGGCGCACCTATCGCTCCGACAGTGACGCGACGCACACGCCGATGTTCCATCAGGTCGAGGGGCTGGTGATCGACAAAGGGATCACGCTCGGCCATTTGAAATGGACGCTCGAGACGTTCCTGAAGGCGTTTTTCGAACGCGACGACATCGTGCTGCGGCTGCGCCCCAGCTATTTCCCCTTCACCGAGCCTTCGGCCGAAGTCGATGTCGGTTACACGCTGCAAAACGGCAAGCGTGTGATTGGCGGCAGCGACCATTGGATGGAGGTGCTGGGCAGCGGCATGGTCCACCGCAAGGTAATCGAAGCCGGTGGCTATGATCCCGACCAGTGGCAGGGCTTTGCCTTTGGCTGCGGGATCGATCGGCTGGCGATGCTGAAATACGGTATGGACGATCTGCGCGCCTTCTTCGACGGCGATCTGCGCTGGATGAAGCATTACGGCTTCTCATGCCTCGACGTGCCCACGCTATCAGGGGGAGTAGGCGCATGAAGTTCACGCTTTCTTGGCTCAAGGAGCATCTCGATACCGATGCGAGCCTCGACGAGATCGTCCTGGCGCTTACCCGGGTCGGGTTGGAGGTTGAGGGTGTCGAGAACCCCGGTGCCAAACTTGCCGCATTTCGCGTGGCAAAGGTGCTGAGCGCCGACCGCCATCCACAGGCGGACAAGCTGCAGGTGCTGCAGGTCGATGCGGGTGACGGCCCGTTGCAGGTCGTCTGCGGCGCCCCCAATGCGCGCGCCGGGCTGGTCGGCGTGTTCGGATCGCCGGGCGCCGTGGTGCCCGCCAATGGCATGGTGCTGAAGGTCGCCGCGATTCGCGGGGTCGAATCGAACGGGATGATGTGTTCGAGCCGCGAGCTCGAGCTGGGCGACGAGCATGACGGCATCATCGAGCTGCCCGACGATGCACCCATCGGCACCGCCTACCCCGATTATGCGGGGCTGACCGATCCGGTGATCGATGTGTCGATCACCCCCAACAAGCAGGATTGCATGGGCGTGCGCGGCATCGCGCGTGATCTCGCAGCGGCGGGGCTGGGGCGGTTGAAGCCACTGGCGGAGGCCTATCGCGGTGCCATGCTCGACATCCCCGGTGAGGGGGCAGGGCCGGATGTGCGCACCGACGACGCAGCGGGTTGCCCGGCTTTTTATGCACGCACGGTATCGGGCGTCACCAACGGTGCGTCCCCGCCCTGGATGCAGGCCCGGCTGAACGCGATCGGGCAAAAGCCGATTTCGGTGCTGGTCGATATCACCAATTTCGTGATGTTCGATCTGGGGCGGCCGCTGCACGTCTATGATCAGGCCAAGCTGGTTGGCGGGCTGGTGGCGCGCAAAGCGGTTACCGGCGAGAGCGTCGTCGCGCTGAACGGCAAGACCTATGCGCTCGATGAGACGATGACCATCATCGCCGATGACGAGAAGGTGCACGATATCGGCGGCATCATGGGCGGCGAAGAAACCGGCGTTTCGAGAACCACCACCGATGTGCTGATCGAATGCGCCTATTTCGATCCCGAAAGCATCGCTCGCACCGGCCAGAAGCTGCTGCTGACCAGCGATGCGCGCACCCGCTTCGAACGCGGTGTCGATCCGGCCTTTCTCGACGAAGGGCTGGCGATCGCGACCTGGCTGGTGACCGAGCATTGCGGCGGCACGCCGAGCGGCGTCACGCGGGCAGGCATGCCGCTGCTGGCCACCCGCACGGTCGCTTATGATCCGGCGCGCGCCGAAACGCTGGGCGGGCTGGCAATTGGTGCCGACCGGCAGCGCGAGATCCTCGAATCGCTTGGCTTCACCGTCAGCGCTGATTGGCACGTCACCCCGCCGAGCTGGCGCCGCGATGTCGATGGCAGTGCTGATCTCGTTGAGGAAGTGATCCGGATCGAGGGGATCGACAAGGTACCCGCCACGCCGCTGCCGCGCGCACCCGGCGTTGCCGTGCCGACCGCGACGCCGGAACAGAAACTTGAACGCCGCGTCCGCCGTGCAGCCGCCGCGCGCGGGCTGAACGAGGCGGTGACGTGGAGCTTCCTGTCGCAGGCGCAAGCCGACAGCTTTGGCGGCGGTGCATGGACGCTCGCCAACCCGATCAGCGAAGAGCTGAAGGTAATGCGGCCATCGCTCTTGCCGGGGCTGCTCGCGGCGACAGAGCGTAACCTGAAGCGCGGCGCGACGAGCGTACGCTTGTTTGAGATTGGCCGCCGTTATCTGGCGGATGCCGAACGGCCAACGCTGGGCGTCGTGCTGGCGGGCAACAAGCGCGCGCGCGGCTGGCAAAGCGGCAAGGCACAAGCCTTCGACGCGTTCGATGCCAAAGCCGAAGCGCTCGCCCTGCTTTCGGAGGCGGGTGCGCCGGTCGATAACCTGCAGGTAATGGGCGAGGCTGGTGACGCTTGGCACCCCGGCCAATCGGGCACGTTGCGGCTCGGGCCGAAAACGGTGCTCGCTGCCTTCGGGATGGTCCACCCGCTTACGCTGAAAGCGTTCGATCTTGACGGGGCGGTGGCAGCGGTTGAACTGTATCTGGACGCCATCCCGTCCAAGCGATCGACAGGCTTCATGCGCCCCGCTTTCACCCCGCCGGCGCTGCAGGCGGTGACGCGCGACTTCGCGTTTCTCGTGCCCGATACGCTCGCCGCGGATTCGCTGGTGCGGGCGGTCAAGGGTGCCGACAAGGCGGCAATCACATCGGCACGACTGTTCGACCTGTTCACCGGTGCGGGGGTCGATTCGGGGATGAAGAGCCTCGCGATCGAAATCACCCTGCAACCCGGCGACAAAAGCTTCACCGACGACGATCTGAAGGCAGTCGCCGACAAGGTCGTTGCCGCCGCAACCAAGCTGGGCGCAAGCTTGCGGGGGTGATTGGCCGCAAGCGATGAGACGTTTGGCAGGCACAGTTTCGCTAATCGCCAGACCCGCCTCACGGAACAGGAACCAAGCAATGAACGAGTCGCTGAAGGCCATGGCGGACGCAGCAACAGCGGCAATCGCCTATCGTGACGCCGTTGCCGGGGCCGCACATACCCCCGTCGCCGATTACGCCACGATCCGTGCCGCCTTCGCCGCCCCCACACCTGAGGAGGGCGGCGATCCGCAGGAGATCATTGCCGAGTTGATCGAGCGCGCGAGCCCGGGCATTCGCGCGCAGACCGGGCCGCGCTTCTTTGGCTGGGTGATCGGCAATAGTCACCCGACTGGCGTCGCCGCTGATTGGCTGGCCAGCGCCTGGGGACAGAATGCCGCGAACACGCTTGCAGCACCGTCGGCATCAGCGATCGAGGATATCGCGGCCGGATGGCTGCTCGATCTGCTTGGCCTGCCCGGTGATGCATCGGTCGGCTTCGTTACCGGCGCGACGGTCGCCAATTTCGTCTGTCTGGCGGCGGCGCGAAGCGCGGTGCTGGAAAAGGTCGGCTGGGATGTCGAGGCGGACGGCCTGTTCGGCGCGCCACCCATCACCGTACTGATCGGTGCGGACGCGCATGCGACCGTCTATTCGGGTCTCAAATATCTGGGGTTGGGCGCGAAACGCGTGCAGACCGTTGAAAGCGATTCGCTGGGTCGGATCTTGCCGGACGCCTTTCAACGCGCGCTCAATGACGCGACCGGGCCCGTGATCGCAATCGCGCAGGCCGGGCAGATCAATACCGGCGTCTGTGATCCCTTTGCGGAGATCGCCCCGATGGCCCGTGCGGCCGGGGCATGGCTGCATGTCGACGGTGCCTTTGGGCTATGGGCACAAGCAGCCCCTGATCGCGCGCCGCTGACCGCTGGGGTCGAGCTGGCAGACAGTTGGGCGACTGACGGGCACAAATGGCTCCAGACCCCCTATGATAGCGGCTTTGCGATTGTGCGGGACTCGGCGGCGCATGCCCGCGCGATGGCGATTTCGGCGAGCTATCTGCCACCCGCCGAAGGCGCTGAGCGCGATCCGTCAACCTTTGTCCCCGAATTGTCGCGACGGGCGCGCGGGTTCGCGACCTGGGCGATGATCCGGCAGCTGGGCCGCGCAGGCATTGCCGACATGGTCGAACATCATTGTCGAATTGCGGCGCACATGGCCCAGCGGCTCGATGCCGAAACCGGGATCACCCTGGTCGCGCCCGTTTCGCTCAATCAGTTCATGGTGCGCTTTGGCGACGGCGCCGATGCCGATCGACTGACCCTCGCGACGATCAAGCGCGTGCAGGATGATGCAATTGCCTTTCTGGGCGGTGCGCAGTGGCGAGGTGACTGGGTGATGCGCTGTTCGGTCAGTTCGGTCGCGACGACGATGGCGGCGGCCGATACAAGCGTCGATGCCATCATCGCTGCGTGGCGATGGGTAGAGCAGGAGATGACATGCCCGGTGACATGATCGAGATCGGCTCTCCAGCGCTCAGCGCATCGATCAACCCGTTCGGGGCAGAACTCTCGTCACTGCGCGATTCGCAAGGGCGAGAGCTGATGACCGATGCCGATCCGGCGTACTGGACTGGGCGCGCGCCGATATTGTTCCCCATCGTCGGGCGGCTGAATGACGATGTGCTGTGGCTCGATGGCACATCCTACCGCATGGAAAAACACGGCTTTGCGCGGCGATCGCTGTTCGATGCGGTCGATGTGACGGCAAGCTCGGCGCGATTCCGGATGACCGATTCGGTCGAAACACGGACGCAATATCCCTTTGCCTTCCTGCTGGAGATTGGCTTTGCGATCGAGGGCGCGACGCTGACGATGACGGCAAAAATCGGCAATGATGGTGACGTGCCCATGCCATTCAGCTTTGGGTGGCACCCGGCTTTTGCCTGGCCACTGCCCGGTGGTGCGCGCGACGATCATTATATCGCGTTCGAGCAAGACGAACCCGGGCCGCTTCGTGGCCTGAACACGGACGGCCTGATCGCCGAGGATCGCGCAAGCCCGGTGATGGGCAATCGCCTGCCGCTGGCCGATGCGCTGTTCGAGCGTGATGCGCTGATCTGGAACCCGATTAACTCGCAGCGGCTGACCTATGGCAGCGATTCCGGCCCCCAGCTCCACATCGCTTTTCCCGATACGCCGCGGCTGGGCATCTGGACCAAACCCGGCGCGCGCTATGTTTGCATCGAGCCCTGGCACGGCATTGCCGATCCGGTTGGCTATCAGGGCGAATTCCGCGACAAACCCGGCATCATGTCCATCGCTCCGGGCGCGCAGCACAGCGCCATCATGCGGGTGACCGTGGCCGAATAGGCGCACTACAGCGATCGCGCCGATATGGTTAACGCAAATGCTTGCCATCGGCCCCAAGGTCGATAGGTTCCGCGCGAAGGGACCCGCAGATGGCCGATAGCGAATCGGGAAATGCCTGCGCGGCCTTTACCGAATCCGAACTTCAGGAAATGCTGGCAATCGCCCGAATCCATGAGGATGCGGGCGGTTGGCTGCTGACGCTGGCGGCCAATGCGGGCGAAGGCGCTGATAAGCTGATTGATTGGTTGCCCGATAATTTTGAAGACAAATTACAGGGCGTCGTCGATCTTGCGCTAAGGCAGTCCTATGCGATTGCCGCCAACACCCATGGCCGCAAAAAGCGGCGCGGCGGCCGATCAATCCCCAATCGTGAACGGTTCCACCGGATCGCGACGGGTGTCGCGGGTGCGATAGGGGGTGCAGGCGGCATCGCCACGACACTCGCCGATCTCGCGATCACCACCACCCTCATCCTGCGTTCGATCCAGCAGATCGCGGCAAGCTATGGCGAAGATCTTGACGATCCCGATGTTCGCACCCAGTGCATCGCTGTGTTCGGCACGGGTGGGCCCCTGGTCGATGACGACAGCCTCGATACCGGGCTATGGGCGGGGCGAATCGCACTGAGCCACCAAACGGTATCGGCCACGATCCGCACCATCGTGCCGCAGTTCGGCAAATCGGCGAGCGAGGGCATCCTGACGCGCGCGGCACCGCTGGTGGGTGCAGTGGCGGGCGCGTCGATCAACAGCTCGTTCACGCGCTATTACCAGCAGATGGCGCATGTGAACTTCCGCTTGCGTCGGCTGTCACGGCGGCACCCGCCCGGCACCGTGCTCGCCTGTTTCGCCCGCGTCGTGGCGATGGAGCAGGACCAGCGCAAATCGAAGGACCGCAAGAAGCGGTAGTGCTTCAACCCAATCGTCATTCCCGCGAAGGCGGGAACCTATGGATTGCGCCGCGCTCAACAATACACGTCCCGCCAACCATGGGTCCCCGCCTGCGCGGGGATGACCGATGAGGATGGATGCACGTCACCCGACTCTCGACTTGAACGCCCGGCCCGCGTAGTCCGCCCGCGATGACCCAGCTTAACGACCGCCGCACCTTTGCGATCATTTCTCACCCCGACGCCGGCAAGACCACGCTGACCGAAAAGCTGCTCTATTTCGGCGGCGCGATCCATCTGGCGGGCGAGGTAAAAGCGCGCGGGCAAAATCGCCGGGCGCGGTCGGACTGGATGAAGATCGAGCAGCAGCGCGGCATCTCGGTCACGTCATCGGTGATGACGTTCGAGAAGGACGGCATCACCTTTAACCTGCTTGATACGCCGGGGCATGAGGATTTCAGCGAGGATACCTATCGCACGCTGACCGCGGTCGATTCTGCCGTGATGGTGATCGACGCGGCGCGCGGTATCGAGGCGCAGACGCGTAAATTGTTCGAAGTGTGCCGGTTGCGATCGGTGCCGATCATCACCTTCGTCAACAAGGTCGATCGCGAGGGCCGCGATGCGTTCGACCTGCTCGACGAGATTGCCGATATGCTCGCGCTCGACGTGACGCCGATGAGCTGGCCGGTCGGCATGGGCGGTGAGTTTGAGGGCATTTACGATCTTTACGCCAATCGGCTGATGCAGCCCGAGGGCGGCAGCCGCGAGTTTCTGGGCAAAGCGGCGCAGTTTACCGGGCTCGATGATCCTGCGCTGGCCGCCACGCTCTCCCCCACCGGGCTGACCAAGTTGCGTGACGATGCCGAGCTGGCGCTGGGCGGGTACGGCGCGTTTGATGCCGAGGCTTACCGCGCGGGCGACCAGACGCCCGTTTATTTCGGATCGGCGCTGAAGGATTTCGGGGTCGGCGAGCTGATCGACGCGCTCGCTCGCCATGCACCGGGTCCACGCCCACAACCGGCAGAGCCTTCGCCGGTCTCGCCCGATCGGGCCGATGTGACAGGCTTCGTGTTCAAGGTGCAGGCCAATATGGACCCGCAGCACCGCGACCGGATCGCGTTCATGCGACTCTGTTCAGGCGTGTTCAAACGCGGGATGAAACTGACGCCGACCGGGCACGGCAAGCCGATCGCGATTCATTCGCCGATCCTTTTCTTCGCGCAGAACCGCGAACTGGCGGATGAGGCGTTTCCCGGCGACATCATCGGCATCCCCAACCATGGCACCTTGCGGGTGGGAGATACGCTTTCCGAGCGTGCCGATGTGCGCTTTACGGGTCTGCCCAATTTCGCGCCCGAAATCCTGCGCCGGGTGGCTCTCAAAGACCCGACCAAGACCAAGCAGCTGCGCAAGGCACTCGACGACATGGCCGAGGAAGGGGTGACGCAGGTTTTCTATCCCGACATCGGCAGTAATTGGATCATCGGTGTGGTCGGGCAATTGCAGCTCGAGGTGCTGCTAAGCCGGCTCGAGGCCGAGTATAAGGTTGATGCCGGGCTCGAGATGGCACCATTCGAAACCGCGCGTTGGATTTCCGCCGACGACCCTGCCGACCTGAAGGCGTTCATCGACCTCAATCGCGGCGCGATGGCCAAGGACCGCGACGGCAACCCCGTCTTCATGGCCAAGAGCAACTGGGAAGTCGGCTATATCGTCGATCGCTACCCAAAGGTGAAATTCGCGGCGACGCGGGAGCGATAACTGGTGGAAACTGGACGACCCCGCCGAAGCAGGGCCGTCCACCCCCCTAACCGATCAGAACTTGACCTGGGCGGTCACGTTCACCTGGCGCGGATTGCCGTAATAGGCGGTCAGGATGCCCTCTGCGCCCAGCGTCGAGATGAAGTTCCCGGTCACTGGGTTACGATTGAACGCCCCGGTATCCGGATTCTGGCTGAGGAAGTTATAGCCAGCAACGATGTAGCGCTTGTCGAACAGGTTGCGGCCATGCACCCCGATCGAGAACGTCTTGTTGACCGTCCACACCGCATTGGCATCGAACAGCGCGAAGCCGGGCTGGTCGAGCATCGCTGTAGGCACTTCGAACTGCTGCGAATCGCCACGATAGGAAACCGCGGCGCTCATGTTCAGCGCCCCGTCGTTGATCGGCACATTGTAGCTGATCGATCCGCTGGCAGTCCAATCGGGCGTGTTCTGAACCGCACGACGATCCGCCACCTGCAGCCCGCGTGAATCGATGTACGACTTGTACTGCGCATCGAGGTAACCGGCGGTCCAGGCGAACGTCAGCCGCCCGCCGCTAACGCCGAGGTTGCGCGCCAGCACTGCGCTGCCCTCAAGCTCGATACCGCGGATCTGGGCCTTGCCGGCGTTGGTGGTGATGCCCGCAAAAGTCTGAATACCGTTGACAACGACGCCGACCGATCCCGGAATCTGCACATTCTGGTAGTCCGAATGGAAAGCCGAAAGCGCGATATTCAACCGACGATCGAACAGCGATGCCTTGTAGCCGATTTCATAGGTGCGCACATCTTCGGGATCGAACGACAGGAAGTTGAAGATGTCGGCTTGATCGCCCTGCGCGCCATTCGGGCCATTGCCGTTCAGATCGGGCGCTGCCGTGCCCACCCCGCGCGGATCAAAGCCGCCGCCCTTAAAGCCCTCTGCATAGCTTGCATATAGCGTGTTGTTGTCATTGGGCTTGAAGCTGACCGACACTTTGGGCGTGAACTGCTTGAAGCTCAGCCGACCACGGAAATCGGTTTGCCGAACAATGGGGTTGGTCGTGCCCCCGAAAAAGGGCGACGCGCCGAGATAGACGTTGCGCTGAATCTGCGACCGGCGATTGTCCCAGGTATAGCGACCGCCGGCCGAAATGCTGAACATTTCATTGAAATCATAGGTGAAATCGCCGAAGATCGCGGCGGTATCAGTGCGGACATTACCAAAGGTAAGGGCGGTGACGGTGCCGGGCAGCCGCACGTCAAAAGTCGTGCGCGATCCGGCATCAAGATAATAAGCGCCGACCAGCCCGTTAAAGCCGCCGCTTTCAACCAGGAACTGAATTTCCTGACTGAATTGGTAGTTGTTATAAAACGCCGGCACATCGACATCGACCGCAGGCAGCGCATCGAAATCGATCGGGGTGCCGCTATCGTCCTGGCGATAGGCGGTGATGCTGCGGAACGTGAGCCAATCGGCCGGGCGCACCTCACCAAAGCCGCTAATTCCCCAGGCCACAACGTCCTGCGCCGGGCTGTTCAGCCCGCCGCGCGTGTCAAACACATTGGGCAGGACCGGGATCTGCGACACAAGGCCGGGAATCAACCGGTGCCCGCCGCGCGCATTGGTGCGATCATGCGTGTAATCGCCCGTAACGCGGAAAAACGCATCGGCGCTCGGTTCGATCTCGAGCGTGCCCCGGCCCGCCCAGATATCCTTGTTGTAGTTTTCCTCACCCGTGGTGAAATTGGTGCCGAAGCCGTCGCGGCTGAGCCGCGCAAGCGCGCCGCCGACCTTCACCTTGCCGTCAACAAAGGGCACGCTACCGCTAAGGACGCCGTCGGCCTGATTATAGCTGCCATAAACGCCACGAAGCGTCGCGGTAGGATCGTCCGACAGGCGCTTCGTTACATATTTGATCGCGCCGCCAATCGTGTTGCGACCATAGAGCGTGCCCTGCGGCCCGCGCAGTACTTCGATCCGCTCGACTTCGTAGATGTCGAGAACCGCCGCCTGCGGGCGGTTGAGATAGACATCGTCAAGATAAATCCCGACGCCCGCTTCGAACCCGCCCACCGGGTCCTGCTGGCCGACACCGCGGATGAAGGCGGTCAGCGTCGAGCTCGTACCGCGGGATACCTCGAGCGTGACGTTGGGGGTGTAATTGCCGATATCGGTAATGTCGGCCGCGCCCGACTGATCGAGCTGAGCGCCCGAAAAACTGGTGATCGCGATCGGCACGTTGATCGCGCTTTCTTCGCGCCGACGGGCAGTGACCAGGATGTCGCCTTCTTCCTCGACTGGGCGATCGGCCTGCGTGGTCGCGGGCGCAGGATCAGCGGTCTGGGCAAAAGCAGGAGCGGCGATCAGCGCCGTCGCGGCAACGCTCAACTGAAGCAAGGCACGGGCGGCTGAAAATCGTGGTGACATGATGTGTTCTCCCCTCCAAAATTGGCGCGCCCCTCTTGCGGGTTGAACGCCGTTGAAGGACGTTATACTGAAACCTGAACCAGGATTCAACTTGGGACGTGAGGGGAATCGAAATAATGGCGGGTGAGCGTGCCGCTTCTGCAACAGTGTCGGCGGCGAGCGCTGGCAAGGCGCCGCGTACCGATCGCGGCCGAAAGACGTTGCGCGCGATTCTTGATGCGGCGGCAATCGAATTTGGCGAGCAGGGTTTCCATGAAACCTCGATCAGCGGCATCACCCGCCGTGCAGGTGTCGCGCTTGGCAGTTTTTATACCTATTTCGATAGCAAAGACGCGGTATTCCGGGCGCTGGTGCGCGATATGTCAGATCAAGTGCGCGATCATGTGACACCGCATATCCGCGCCGCACCGAACCAGATCGCCGCCGAACGCGCAGGCCTGCACAGCTTCATCGAGTTTGTGCGCGGCCACAAGGAAATCTATCGGATCATCGATGAATCCGAATTCGTCGATCCGGAGAGTTTTCGCGCGCATTATGCCACTACCGCCGAACGCATCACCCAGCGGCTCCAGGCGGCCGCTGCGCGCGGCGAAGTGCGCGGGGATGTTTCTGAAGTCCATGCCTGGGCGATTATGGGCATGAACGTGTTTCTGGGCCTTCGCTACGGCGTGTGGGACGACAATGTCAGCCCTGATTTGGTCGCCGACGCGGTAGCGCAACTGCTCGCGCGCGGGATTGGCCGGTAGCAACGAATTGCCTTGAAGAATCAGGCGTCAAGACTTTGGCCCGATCGCTCCATCGCCGCCCCGTCACACCGAATCATGCTCCAGGGCATCGACCAGCATATCACGTACAGCCCTCACCGTTGCCAAATCGGCGGGCGGTGGTGGCTGCTTGCGTTCGGCGGCGAGCAGCGCTTGGACACCACGAATCGTGTAACCCTCATGGTTCAGCAGCGTGTTGATCCGCCTGACCAGCGCGACGTCTTCGGGCCGGTAATATCGACGCTTGCCTGCCCGTTGCAGGGGCCGCAGCTGGGTAAAGCGGGTCTCCCAGTAGCGAAGAATATGCCGGGCAATACCGAGTTCCTGCGATAACTCGCCAATGGTTCGGAAGGCCCCGGCCGCCTTTTCAAGCGGAACCGGCATGATCGCGTTCAGCCCGCCCCGACAATGCGTTCGCGCATCATCTGGCTGGCGCGGAACGTCAGCACGCGGCGCGGCGCGATCGGCACTTCGACGCCAGTCTTTGGATTGCGACCGATCCGCTCGCCTTTGCTGCGCAAAACGAAGGTACCGAAACCAGAGATTTTCACATTTTCGCCATTGGCGAGTGATTCGCACATGTGATGGAGAATCTGTTCAACCAGCTTGGCTGAATCCATCCGAGATAACCCGACCTCGCGATGCAACGCGTCCGCCAGATCAGCTCTCGTCAACGTACCTGCAATTGCCATGCACCCCTCCCCGTTTGCTTGGCCGAAACTTTGCCTATCACAGGCAACCGAAAGATCAAAAGCAGAATGTAACGAAACTGTTACAGCCTAAAATCCCCATCAACACAAAACATGCAACGCACCCCCGGAAACACCCCTAAAAGCGCACAAGTGCCGCACCCCAAGTGAAGCCGCCACCCATTGCCTCCAGCACGACGAGGTCACCGCGCTTCACGCGACCATCGCGCACGGCGACATCAAGCGCGAGCGGCACCGACGCCGCCGATGTGTTGGCATGCTGATCAACCGTCATGATCACCTTTTCGCCGGGCAGGCCCAGCTTGCGTGCGGTGGCGTCCAGAATCCGTGCGTTTGCCTGGTGCGGCACGACCCAGTCGACATCCGCGGCCGTAAAGCCGGCGCTTGCCAGCACTTCCTCCATCACCGCGGCCAGATTGACGACGGCATGGCGGAACACCTCGCGCCCCTTCATCCGCAACTTGCCAACAGTACCCGTGGTGGAGGGGCCGCCATCGACATAGAGCAGCTGGTTGTGACGCCCATCGGCGTGCAGGCGGCTGTAAAGGATGCCCCGATCGCCATCCTGTTCAGCCTCAAGCACGATGGCGCCGGCTCCGTCGCCAAACAGCACACAGGTGGTGCGATCGTCCCAATCGAGAATGCGGCTGAAGGTTTCCGCGCCAATCACCAGCGCGCACCGTGCGTTGCCCGTGCGAATCATGCTGTCCGCCACCTGCAGCGCATAGAGAAAGCCCGAGCACACCGCCGCCACATCAAAGGCGACGCAATCATCGATGCCAAGCGCTGCCTGGACGATGGTCGCGGTGGCAGGAAAGGTCTGATCGGGAGTGGCCGTAGCCACGATGATCAAATCGATGTCGCGCGCATCGCGCCCGGCTGCCGCGAGCGCCTTGCGGCAGGCCTCGGTCGCCAACGAAGACGTCGTCTCGCCCGCCCCGGCCAGATGGCGAAAGCGGATACCGGTGCGCTCGACGATCCATTCATCGGTCGTATCAACCGTCTGCGCGAGTTCGGCGTTTGAAACCCGCCGTACCGGCAGCGCCGATCCCGTGCCGGTGATCACCGCACGAATCACGCGGCCTTATCCTCGACATTGCGCAAATCGTCACTGATCCGGCGAGTCAGATCGTCCCGCAGCATCTTGGCCGCAACCTCAATCGCGTGCGCCACGCCAATCGCGTTCGCGCTGCCATGACTTTTCACCACCAGGCCGTTCAGCCCCAGAAACACGCCGCCATTATGATTGTTGGGATCGAGATGATCGCGCAACAACTGAGTAGCGGGGCGCGAGATCAGAAAGCCCACTTTTGACCGGAACGAGCTTCGAAAGGCGCGTTTGAGCAGATCACCAACAAACTTCGCCGTGCCTTCAGCCGTTTTGAGCGCGATATTGCCAGTGAAGCCATCGCAGACAATCACGTCGAGATCACCCTGCGACAGGCGGTTGCCCTCGACAAAACCCGAAAACACCATTGGCAGATGCGTTGCCGCCTTCAGCATCGCTGCGGCATCGCGGATGCTGTCGGTACCCTTCATGTCTTCAGTGCCGATGTTCAGCAACGCGACTCGCGGCGCTGCCAGATCAAAGGTGGTGCGCGCATAGGCGGCGCCCATCACCGCGAATTGCACCAGATTGCTGGCGTCGCATTCGGTATTCGCGCCCAGATCGAGCATCACGACATCGTTCTTGCCGAGCGTTGGCATCAGCGCGGCGAGTGCGGGCCGGTCGATGCCCGGCAATGTGCGCAGCGCGATTTTGGCCATCGCCATCAGCGCGCCGGTATTGCCCGATGAAACGGCAACGCCTGCCCGCCCCTGTTTCACAAGATCGATCGCGATTCCCATCGACGTCGTCTTGGCGCGGCGCAGCGCCTGGCTGGGCTTTTCGCTCGCGGTGACGATGTCAGGCGCGTGGACGATTTCGGTGCAATCGGCGAGCAACGGATAGCGTTGCAGCTCGGCCCTGATCGCCGATTCGTCGCCTACCAGCAAAAAGCGGAGAGTATCGAAGCGTTGGCGCGCATGCGCAACGCCTGCCAGCATCACCGATAAACCTTCATCGCCACCCATCGCGTCGATGGCGATGCACGAATTGATCGGCACGTGCTGAAGGCCCCCTTGACGTTCTGGGCTCGGTGCTTTTGTCAGCCTTCGACCGACAGAATCTCACGGCCATTATAATGGCCGCATGATCCGCACATGATGTGCGGGCGCTTCAGTTCGCCACAGTTCGGGCATTCCTGATACGCCTCTACTGCCAGCGAATCATGGCTGCGGCGCATGCCGCGTTTGGACGGCGAAGTCTTTCTTTTGGGGACGGCCATTTCGGCACCTTAAGCTATGAAAATCGTGAATGACGACGATAAACCGGGCAATTGGAGCACAAATCAACGGCCACGGGGCCGCCGAAGCCACCAGCGGCCAGACGCATCGCGAAGCGTGGCGCTATAGCGGATTCGCCGCCGCTTGCAAGCGTAGCAAAACAAGGCAGCGCATTGTCAGACGCAAATGCGCCTGCCAAGGCGCGTTGCACGTCCCGTAAGCCAGAGGAATTCACATGTTGGTTACCTTACCGATCACCCTGGTGGCCGCCGGCGGCGCGGCCCTTGTCAACTTCTGGCTGGCCATGCGCGTCGGCAATGTCCGCCGTGCGGCCAAGGTTAGCATTGGCGACGGCGGCGATATGACCCTGATCGCCCGGATGCGCGCACAGGCGAACTTCATCGAATATACCCCCATCGTCCTCGTGCTGATTGGCGCGATTGAATTGAGCCAGGGCAGCTCGGCGTGGCTCTGGGTTGTGGCCGTGCTCTACCTGCTCGGCCGGGTTGGCCACGGGCTCGGGATGGATGGATGGCTGCCGGGGCGGATGGGCGGCACGCTGATCTCGCTGTTCACCATGCTGGGGCTCGGCATTTATGCGCTGACGATCCCGTTCCTGACCTTCGCTGATCCAGTGAAAGTCGTGCCGGTCACGGTCCAGCAGCCGACAGGGTGATGGGCGGCCACGAATTGGCTCACCACAACATCTGACCCGTTCGCGCTGAATTAAGCCGCCAGCGCGGCATCCCCTACGAACGGGTTGTGGCGGCGTTCATGTCCAAAATTGCTCATCGGGCCGTGACCGGGGACAAAGCTGGTATCGTCCCCCAGCGGCCATAGCTTGGCGACGATCGCGTCGAGCAGATCCTGGTGATTGCCCATCGGGAAATCGGTGCGGCCAATCGAGCCTTGGAACAGCACATCCCCCACCAGCGCAAGCTTCGATGGCGCGTGATGGAATACGACATGACCCGGCGTGTGGCCGGGGCAGTGGTACACGTCGAGCACCAGATTGCCGACAGTCACTCGATCCCCCTCGACCAGCCAGCGATCAGGTTCGAACACCACGCCGTTGATGCCATAGGCCCGGCCATCATCGGCGAGCCGCGCAATCCAGAACCGGTCAGCCTCATGAGGCCCTTCGATCGGCACGCCGAGTTCCTTCGCCAACACGCCCGCTTCACCGCAATGGTCGATATGACCGTGGGTCAGGATGATCTTTTCAATCGTCACGCCGTGATGCGCCATCGCCGCGCGCAATTTGGGCAGATCGCCGCCCGGATCGACGAACGCGCCGCGCATCGTCGCGGTGCACCACAACAAGGTGCAATTCTGCTGGAGCGGCGTGACGGGCACGGTCGCGGCGCGCAGCGGCGGAGTGGCAGAGTTGGTCATCCCCGGCAAATATGTCGGCTTGCGCAGACAGACAAGCGCAGCGGTTGAACGCACGGGGTTGCCCCGCCTTGTCGCGCGATGCATTTGGCACAGAGCCGATGCCCGATTTCACCGCACCCTTTGTTCTGCTCGACGATGCCCGGCCGGGTGGCGCGCCTGCACGCCTGTATCAGGCGCCAACGCGGGTGATCGAGGTGTACGACATTGCGGGCGTCATCCCCGCACTCACCGAAATTCGCGGCGCAACCCAGGCCGGCCAGCACGCCGCCGGGTATCTCGCTTATGAGGCCGCAGCCGCGTTCGAACCGGCGCTGGGCAAACCGCACGGCATGATCGGCCCGCTGCTATGGTTCGGCCTATTCGACGGCTTAACCGAGATCGCGAGCGCAGATGTGCCTGCGCTGCTGCCCGATCCGGCCGGGGCGTGGATCGGCGCGCCCGACCCGTTGATTGATCGCGCCGCGTATGATGCGAAACTGGCTGAGATACTCGCACTGATCACCGCTGGGGATCTGTACCAGACGAACCTCACCTTCCCCGCAACCGTGCCGGTCGAGGGCAACCCGCTCGCCATCTATGCCCAGCTGCGGGCCCGCGCTGGCGCGGGCTATGGCGCGGTGGTGAGCACCGGGCACGACATCCTGCTTTCCTTATCACCCGAGCTGTTCTTCGCGCTGGAAGGCGGCAGGTTGCGGTGCCAGCCGATGAAGGGCACCGCCCGGCGTGGCGATTCGCAAGCGCAGGACGAAGCGATTGCCATTGCCCTCGCCGCCGATCCCAAGCAGCGCGCCGAAAATCTGATGATCGTCGATCTGATGCGCAATGATCTGTCGCGGGTCGCGGTGGCGGGTAGCGTATCGGTGCCGCAACTGTTCGCGGTCGAAACCTATCCGACAATCCACCAGATGGTCTCCACCGTTACTGCGGATCTGGCGCCCGGCAAGGACGCTGTCGACGTGATGGCCGCGCTCTTCCCCTGCGGTTCGATAACTGGCGCCCCCAAGATTCGCGCGATGCAGGCGATTGCTGCCATCGAACAGAGTGCGCGCGGGCCCTATACCGGCGCGATCGGGCGGTTCGACCCGTCTGGCAATGCGATGTTCAACGTCGCGATCCGCACGCTCTCGATTCGGGGCAGCGACGATAGCGCGCTGTTCGGCGCCGGTGGCGGGATCGTCGCGGATTCGCGCGCCGACGAGGAATGGGATGAAGCGCGCGCCAAGGGTGCGTTTCTGAACGACCGCCAGCCCGGTTTCGATCTGATCGAGACGATGGCGTTTCACCCGCAAACCGGCATCGCGCTGCTCGACCGGCACCTGGTGCGGATGAAGGCTAGCGCCAACCGGTTCGGCTTTGCGTTCGATCGGCACGCCGCGCGCAACGAGCTGCAGGCCGCGACCTTTCGCTTGAAAGACCCCAGCCGGGTGCGGCTGTTGCTCGCCCCCAGCGGCGCGATTGCGATCGAGTCGGCACCCATGCCGGATGTGCCCGCCGGTCCTGTCACGGTCGCGGTTACGCCGCTGCCGGTCGATTCGGCTGATTTCCGGTTGCGCCACAAAACGAGCGACCGGGCCTTTTACGACGCGGCGCGGCAGGCGGCGGGATCGTTCGAGGTTATCTTCGTCGATGCCCATGGCCTGCTGACCGAGGGAAGCTTCACCTCAATCTTCATCAAGCGCGGCGACACGCTCATAACCCCCGCGTTGTCGGACACCGGGCTGCTGCCCGGCGTGCTGCGGGCCGAATTGCTCGCGCGCGGCGAGGCGGTGGAAGGCGCGCTGACCATCGATGATCTCACCGACGGTTTCTTCATCGGCAATGCGCTGCGCGGACTAATTCCGGCGCGTCTGGCCACCGTTCCGGTTGCACCGCAGCAAGGCGCGCGCCTATAGCCTTTCGGCATTCACGCATCAGGGGGCAAATCATGCATCCATCAGCCGCGCTCGACCGGATCAGCCCGTCACCCACGCTCGCCATCACCGCGCGCGTGTTCGAGCTGAAAGCGCAGGGGATCGACGTGATCGGCCTCGGCGCGGGCGAACCCGATTTCGACACCCCCGATTTCGTCAAGGAAGCCGCGATCAAGGCGATTCGCGACGGCAAAACCAAGTACACCGTTGTCGACGGCACCGCCGAGCTGAAGGCCGCGATCGTCGCCAAGTTCAAGCGCGACAATGGGCTCGATTACGCAACCAATCAGGTCACCGCGAATGTCGGCGGCAAGCACACCTTGTTCAACGCGATGGTCGCGACCGTGGATGCAGGGGACGAGGTGATCATCCCCGCGCCCTATTGGGTCAGCTATCCCGATGTCGTGCTCTTCGCCGGCGGCGTGCCCGTGATCGTCGCGGCAGGTGCGGACCAGGGGTACAAGATCACGCCAGAGCAACTCGAAGCAGCGATAACGCCGCGCACCAAATGGGTGATCCTCAATTCGCCGTCCAACCCCACCGGCGCCGCGTACACCGCCGATGAACTGCGCGCGCTGGGTGAAGTGGTGCGGCGTCACCCGCATGTCTGGGTGTTTGCCGACGATATGTACGAACATATCCTCTATGACGGCTTCGAATTCGCCACGATCGCGCAGGTCTGCCCCGATCTCTATGATCGCACGCTGACCGTGAATGGCTGTTCAAAGGCCTATGCGATGACCGGCTGGCGGATCGGCTTTGCAGGCGGACCTGCCTGGCTGATCAAGGCGATGGGCAAGCTCCAGTCGCAATCGACCTCCAACCCCTGTTCGATCGCGCAGGCCGCTGCGGTTGCCGCGCTGAACGGGGATCAGGGCTTCCTAAAAGATCGCGCTGCTGCCTTCCAAGTGCGCCGCGATCTCGTTGTTGCTATGCTCAACCAGGCAAACGGCATCACCTGCCCGCGTCCAGACGGCGCTTTTTACGTTTATCCGGAGATTTCGGCGCTGATCGGTAAGCGCACGCCCAAGGGCGTCGTGATCGATACCGACGAAGCATTTGTGGCGTATTTGCTCGACGAAGCACGAGTCGCTGCGGTGCAGGGGGCGGCGTTCGGCCTCTCGCCCGCGATGCGGATCAGCTATGCGACATCAGAATCTGTGCTGATTGAAGCCTGCGAACGTATCCAAACCGCCTGCGCCGCCGTATCTTGAACGGATCGGCCAGCACGGGTTCATCGCCCCCAAGTAAATCTTGGGGTTGATCGAGCACGGATCGCCCCGATCTGAACGGCTCGTTCCGGCGCTCCTTCCCTGCGCCGAACCCATAAGGATCAGGTTGATGACCAAGGTTTTGAAATCGTCGCTGCTGTGGCAAGTGTTGGGCGGCTTTGTGCTCGGCACGCTCGGCATCATTACATTTCAGCCGGCCGAGGCTACACGTACGCTGACCAGTCAGGTTGCGGCAATTTCGCCTTTCAACGGCTGATCCGTCTCGATGTGTAACCATGGCGGGTCGCGCCACGTAATCAGCGCATGACCACCAAGAGGACTCTCATGACCCGAATGATCATCGCCGCTGCCGGTTTCGCCGGTCTTGCCCTGATCGCCTTTGCCGGCGGCAGCGCCAATGCCGAACGTGCCGTCATTATTCCGGCCGCATTGAAGGACGTGCCCAAGACAGCGGGCATGCAAACCGCGGTGCTTGCCGGCGGTTGCTTCTGGGGCATGGAAGCCGTGTTCGAAGGGATCAAGGGCGTGCAATCAGTCACGTCGGGCTATGCCGGCGGCACGGCAGAAACCGCGCGGTATGAGATCGTCAGTTCGGAAACGACTCGCCATGCCGAGGCGATCAAGATCGTCTATGATCCTCGCGTGGTGAGCTATGCCACGCTGCTGCGGGTCTATTTCTCGGTCGCGCACAACCCGACCGAACTCAACCGGCAGGGCCCCGATACCGGCCCCAGCTATCGTTCGGCGATCTTTCCGCAAAATGCCCAGCAAAAGGCGGTCGCTGCCGCCTATATCGCGCAATTGCAGAAAACCCGCGCGTTCGGCCAGCCGATCGTGACGCGGATCGAGACGGGCAAATTCTTCCCGGCCGAAGACTATCACCAGGATTTCTTCCGCCAGAACCCCTATCACCCCTATATCGTGCGCTTCGACAAGCCCAAGGTCGCGGCGTTCAAGGCGGCGTTTCCCGGGATAGCGCGCTAGGGTCTGTAGGTCGGATCAACCTACGCCACCGCTTCCGTTCGCCTTACGTTTTCCCTCTCTATCCCGTTTGCCCTGAGCGAAGTCGAAGCCTGTCCTGAGCGACTGCTGCAAGCAGGCAGTCGAAGGGGGCTGCTTTTTCTTCGTGCCACAGCGTATGCCGCCCAAAGAACAAGGCAGGGCTTCGACTTCGCTCAGCCCGAACGGATGTGCTGACTCAAAGAATGATCACCACGGCGGCAGGAACCCTCACGCCGCCAGCGCAAACCGTAACAACCGATCCTCCACCGGCACCAGCGCTTCGCCCGCACATCCCATCGCCCGCGTAATTTCCGGATGCGCTGCATCGAGCCCGCCCGTGAGCGCCCCAAAGGCGGGCAGCACGATCTTGGTCGCACTCGCCACGAAACACCGGCGCGAGACGTGACGCCCGCGCACCTGCACCCGCAATTTGGGGTGGAAATGTCCCGATAGCTCAGGGCGTGGCTCGGCCGGATCGGCTTCATGGCGCAGCACCATGCCATCGACCAGTGCTTCGTCCACCACCGCACCGCCATGATGATCGGCAGGCGCAGGATCGTGATTGCCCGTCACCCAAGTCCAGCGTGTGCGTGCCGTGAGCGCCCTTAACAACGCCTGGGCGCGCGGCGGCAAGCGCGCCGATCCTGCCGAATCGTGGAAACTATCCCCCAGGCACCAGATTTCCGCTGGTTCCACGGCGTCGACGATTGCCGCCAGATCGCTCAGCGTGGCGATGCTGTCATAGGGCGGCAGCATCTGCCCGAACGATGCGAACCAGCTCGCCTTTTCGAAATGCAGATCAGCCACGAGCAGCGCGCGCCGGGCAGGCCAGAAGAGCGCGCCCTGCGGCAGCGCAAACAGCGCATGGTCGGCGAACGAAAAGGGAACCATGGCCCTGCTATGCCGTGATCAAGCGAGGCGAGCAATGGCGGATTGCCCTGCAACCTTCGCGACTGCAACAAATCGGTTGCGCCAGCCAACCACAGGCGTAAAGCGCGCCGTTCCGCAAAGAGCACCCAATCTATGTCCGCTGTTGACACTGTGCCTGAGGATACCCGCCAAACCAGCCGCGCCACGTTGATGTTGGCGATCGGCGCGATCGGCGTGGTGTTCGGCGATATCGGTACCAGCCCGCTTTACGCGTTTCGCGAAGCGCTCGGCCAATCGGCGGCGGGCGGCATTGATGCAAGCGAGATTCTGGGCGTCTTGTCCCTGGCGATATGGGCGTTGATTATCGTCGTCACCTTCAAATACGTGCTGTTCCTGATGCGCGCCGATAACCAGGGCGAGGGCGGCGTGCTCGCGCTGACGGCACTGGCGCGGCGATCCATCGGCACGCGCGCCACGATCGCACTGGTGCTGGGGGCGGCGGGCGCGGCGCTGTTTTACGGCGATGCCATCCTCACCCCTGCCCTGTCGGTGCTATCGGCGGTCGAAGGGTTGAAGACCATTCCCGGTGTCGGCCAGCTCATTACCGAGCCGGTCATCCTGGGGGTGACCATCGCCATTCTGGTCGGCCTGTTTTTTATCCAGTCACGCGGCACGGCCAGTGTATCGAAGCTGTTCGGCCCGGTCTGCGTGCTGTGGTTCGTATCGATCGGCGGGCTTGGCGCGTATCATATCGCCAGCCAGCCGGGCATATTGGCAGCGCTCTCCCCCTTTTATGGCATCGCCTTCCTCCTCCAGCACGGAGTGATCGGGCTGTTCGTGCTCGGCGCCGTGTTTCTGGCGGTGACCGGGGCGGAGGCGTTGACCGCCGATATGGGCCATTTCGGGCGCTTCCCGATCCAGCTCGGCTGGTTCGCCTTGGTGTTCCCGGCACTGGTGCTCAACTATCTCGGGCAAGGCGCGTTCGCATTGACCGCGCTCCACGCGGCGACGGCTGCGGGCCAGCCCTTTGCCAATCAGGACTGGTTCTTTCTGATGGTCCCGGGGGCGCTGCGCATCCCGATGGTGCTGCTGGCGATGCTGGCGACGATCATCGCGAGCCAGGCGGTCATCACCGGCGCGTTTTCGCTCACGCAACAGGCGATCCAGCTGGGGCTTTTACCCCGCCTGCGCATCCGCCAGACATCGGCGGACAATTCGGGCCAGATTTATCTGCCAGCGATCAACTGGCTGCTCCTGATCGGTGTGCTGGTGCTTGTCACCCAGTTTCGCAGCTCGTCCGCGATGGCCGCGGCTTACGGCATCGCGGTGACGGGAACGATGGTGGTCACGACGTGCCTTGCCTATCTGGTGGTGCGGCATCACTGGCACTGGGGCCGCGTGCAGGCAACTCTGCTGATCGTGCCGTTTCTGGCGCTCGACCTTATCTTTTTCGGATCGAACATCCTGCGCGTGATCGAAGGCGGCTGGGTACCTTTGGTCGTGGCGGCGGCGATCGGCCTGATCATCGCGACCTGGCGGCGCGGCAAGGCGATCGTCAATGCGTTTGAGGCCCGCCAGAGCATTCCGCTTGCCGATCTCGCCGCCGCGCTTGCCAAGCGCCCGCCTGAGCGCGTCGAGGGGACGGCTGTATTCCTGACGGCAAATCCAGACAATACACCGGGCGCGCTGCTGCATAATTTGAAGCACAACAAGGTGCTGCACGAACGCAACCTCATCGTCAGCGTGCGCACCGCCGATCGCCCGGTCATCCCGGTCGAGGAGCGGGCAACCGTGGCGCGGATCGACGATAATTTCACCAGCGTCGTGCTGAAATACGGCTTTATGGAAACCCCCGATGTGCCGCACGACTTGACCGTGCAGCTGGCGATCACCCCGATGAAGACGAGCTATTTCATCGGCCGCAACACGCTGAAGGCATCGGGCCAAGTCGGCATGCCGTTATGGCAGGACCGCATCTTCATGTTCCTGCAACGGAACGCGAGCGACCCCACCGATTTCCTGCGCATCCCGCCCGGCAAGGTGCTCGAACTGGGCGAGCAGGTGACAGTCTGACGTAACGCGTTGCGTGGCTGTGGCCGATTCCGGAGCAGAAAGAGCGATATGTCGATCACCAGCCTTGCCGGCACGGTTCATAAATGGCTTGCTCTGGTGTTGCTGCTGCCGATCCTTTTCTGGTTCGGCAGCGGCTTGTTCTTTGCCCTGTCACCGATCGAGCAGGTCCGCAGCGAGCATCTGATGGCGCGCCAACCCGTCCAGTCGATGGCGGTTGCCACCGCCGCCTCGGGCCTCAAACGGCTCGCCGATCAAGGCATCGGCACAGCCGACAGGATCGAGCTCCGGATGCTGCTTGGCAAGCCCGTGGCGCTGGTGAGCCATGGCAAAGATCGACCCAAGCTTTTCGATCTCGCCTCGGGTGTGCAGATCAACCCCGTGTCTTCGGCCACGGCAACAGCCATCGCGCGGCAGGATTATCGCGGGGCTTTTGCGGTCGACCGCGTCGTGGCCATCACGCAAAACTCGCCCGAATATCGCGGCGCATTGCCCGCCTGGGAAGTCCGTCTGAAAGGCGATACCGGCCTGTCGATCTATGTGGCCGCCGATACCGGTCTTGTCACTGCGCGCCGATCCGACCTGTGGCGCGCGTATGATTTCCTGTGGGGCCTGCATATCCTCGACATCAAGGAGCACGAAAACTTCAACAGCTGGCTGCTCGTGCTTGCGGTCGGATCGAGCCTGATCTTGCTGGTATCGGGCATCGTCCTGATCCCCGAACGGCTTGGCTGGATTGCACGGTGGCGACGGACAAAGCGCGCCTGACCCGCCTTACCCCGCGTACAGCTTCACCAGATCGAACAGGTAATCGCGGCCGGCATAGAGTGATTCGATCTTCAGCCGCTCGTTCAGGCCGTGAGTGCCATTGCCGTCCGGATCGATGAAGATGCCCGGGGCGCCGTATACCGGAATGCCGATCGCCTGCAGGAAGATGCCATCGGTGGCACCCGTCGACATCAGCGGCAGCAACGGCACGCCGGGAAAATGCTTCGCCGCCAGTTTTCGCGCGGGATCCATGATCTTGGGATCGAGCTTGGTCGGGATGGCGGTCGGGCGAACCGGCGCATTCGCCGTTACCGTCACCAATGGTCCCGCCAGTTCCTGCAGCTTCAGCCGGGTCTGCTCGACCGTTTCACCGGGGAAGATCCGGCAATTCACATTGGCGGTCGCGCGCTGGGGCAGCGCATTTTCGGCATGGCCCGCCGTCAGGATGGTCGTCACGCAGGTCGTGCGCAGCGTCGAATGCATCGCCTTGTCTCGGCTGATCAGCGCGTCAGCCTCGGTATCAAGGGGGTTGGCGAGCAAACGGGTGATCGCCCCGCCGATCGCGCCGCCAGTGGCCGCTGCCGTCGCAGTGAAAAAGGCGCGCGTCGTATCGGTGAACTTCACCGGAAATTCATAGCCCTGCACCGCCTTGATCGCATCGGCTAGCTCATAGATCGCGTTCTTGGGCACCGGCTGCGAACTGTGCCCGCCGGGATTGGTGGCGAGGAAGGTGTAGTTTTGCGACGCCTTCTCCCCGACCTGCATCGCGAGCAACTGGCGTTTGCCGCTGGCGTCATAGCGCCCGCCCCCGCCCTCGTTGAGCGCGAATTCGGCGGCAATCAGATCGGGCTTGTTCTGCGCGAGCCACTGCGCGCCGTTCCACGCGAACGTCGTTTCCTCGCCACAGGTCAGCGCGAGCTTGATCGTGCGCTTGGGCTTATAGCCATCCTTTTTGAAGCGGATCATGCTGTCCGCCCAGACGGCGGCCTGCGCCTTGTCGTCCATCGTCCCGCGGCCATAATGATAGCCGTTTTCCTCGATCAGCGTGAACGGATCGCGCACCCAATCCTCACGCTTGGCCTCAACCACGTCGAGATGACCGAGCAGCAACATGGGCTTGAGCTTCTTGTCGGTACCCGGCAGCACCGCGACCAGGCCACCGTCCTTGGGATGATCGGGCACGCTGAAATAGGTGATATCGCTATCCGCATAGCCCGCTGCCTTCATCCGCGCGCCGATCTGCGCCGCGGCCTGGGTGCAGCTGCCCGATGACAGCGTCGTGTTGGTCTCAACCAGTTCCTTGTACAGACCGAAAAATGCCTGCTGATCGGGGCGCGACTGGGCCTGCGCGACAACCGGCACGGCAAGCGTCGCCAGCGCCACCCCGCCAGCAAACGCTGCCTTGACCAACTTCATTCCGCCGTTCGTGCCGCGCATCGCCATACCCATCCTGTCTGGTGACCAAGCCCGATGTAGATCGGTTTTGCCGACGATTGGCAATAACCGATCAGCGGCGGCGGCGCGGCAGCGACACGCGCACTTCGCGATTGGCGAAATCGATGTCGACCCGGCGGAACTGGCGCAGCGCATCCATGCCGAGCAACAATGCCGGTCGCTTGCGCAGGCCGAATACGGAAAACGGCGCGGCATCGCGAAATGCGACCGGCAGCGTCTGGAACACCACCCCGCCGATCGTCACATCTTTCACCACCGCATATTCGGCCTCCAGCTTGGCGCCCGTCACGCTGGTCAGCGTGATCATCGCCGATTGCTCGCGCTTGCCGCCGACCAGTTGAAGCATCGCCAGATTGCCCAGCGACACCGCTGTACCGGTATCGACAATCACCCGGATCCGCTTGCCCCGAAAATAGGCGTCGGTGACAACCAGCTGGCGGAACTGGCTGCGCGCCCGGATAACGATTTCGTCGGGGGTGTCGCCGAAATTGGCGGGCCGGGCCGACGCACCGACCAATCGCATCTCGTTCGCTTCAAAATCGATCCGAATCGCATGCCCGGCAAGCAGATCAAGCCCCAGCAACCCCGGTGCGCCGAGATCATAGCCACCAAAGGTCGGCGCCTCGATCCGCGCGATCTCGACGTTGCTCACCCGGAGTTGGGGCATCACTGCCGTGGTGGCGTTGACCGCACCGGTAATCGTCGTCACCCGCACCGTCTTGCCGCGCGCGAGTTTCAACAGCGCGGCCAGTTCGCTCGAAATCACCGATCGTTCGGCCCCGGTATCGATCGTGAACGGATAGGGCCCTTCGCCGCCGATCGTTACCGGCACCGTCATTCGCCCCGGAATGTCGCTGCCCAGTGCGATCACGCTTTCGGTGGTGAGGGGGGCGGGTCCCTGTGCTCGCACATCGCTCGGCACAGGCTGGGCCCATGCCGGGCTGGATATCAGCAGCAATAGCAGGAACATCGGGCCGATCACGTTACGCATGCCGCACGGAATATGCCTGCGCCTTCGTTTCGACAAGGAATCAATCGAGCCGCATCGCCTCCACCGCCAGCGCCTCGGCCTCGATCAGCAACGCATCATCGGCCAGCCCCTGGGGCACGCTTTCCCGTCCGATCATCACCAGCACTGGCACCGCGAGCGGTGACACGCGGTCGAGCGCCACGTGCAACATCGTCCCCGCCGCGCGATCGAGCAGATCGGCAAGCCGCCCGACATCGGTCATCTTCGCGCGCGCATCGGCCCAGGCGGCCTTTAGCAATAGATGTTCAGGCTCATACCGGCGCAGCACGTCATAAATCAGGTCGGTCGAAAAGGTCACCTGTTTGCCGGTCTTGCGTTTGCCCGGCTGTTGCCGCTCGACCAGCCCACCGATCACCGCGACTTCGCGAAAGGCGCGCTTCAACAGGTGCGAGCCTTGCACCCAGTCGACGAACTCATCCTCCAGGATGTCGGCGGAGAACAGTGCGGCGGGCTCCATCACCGGATCGAGCGAATAACAGGCCAGCGCATAATCATTCGCCACGAACCCCAGTGGCTTCAGCCCCAAGGTCTCCATTCGCCGGGTCAGCAACATGCCGAGCGACTGGTGCGCGTTCCACCCTTCGAAACAATAAGCGACCATGTAATGCCGCCCCTCATGCGGGAAGGTTTCGACCAGCAATTGCCCCGGCTGCGGCATGATCGATCGTTTCGACTGGATGTCGAGCCATTCGCGGACATCATCGGGAAAGCGGTGCCAGCCGCCGGGATCGGCGAGGAAACCTCGCACCCGGTTCGCCAGATTGGTGGTCAGCGGCATCCGCGCGCCGCCATAGCTGGGGATACGCGCTGGTCGGGAGGTGGCGCGGACGATCAGGTCCTCATTGTCGATCTTCTCGACCTCAAGGCTCATCCCGGCAAAAAAGAACGTGTCGCGGACTGACAAGGTCGCCGCGAACCCTTCCTCCACCCGCCCCAATTGCCGCCCATTGCGGAACCGCACGCTCAGCATCGTCGCCTCGACGATGATCCCGGCGTTCAGCCGGTGCTGCGCTATGAATTTGGGATGGCTGATGCGCCAGGTGCCATCGGGATCCCGCACCAGCCGCTTGAACTTGTCATAGGCTTTCAGCGCATAGCCGCCGTCGCTGATGAACCCCAGCACCCGGGCGAACTGATCATCGGTCAGCGCCGAATAGGGGAGCGCGGATCGCACCTCGGCCAGCATCGCCGCCTCGTCGAAGGGTGCTGCACAGGCGCAGGCCATGATATGCTGCGCCAGCACATCGAGACCGCCTGCCCGAAAATCATCGGCGTCGAGCTCGCGGTCAGCCACCGCATCGAGCGCCGCGCGTGCCTCGAGATATTCGAAGCGATTGCCCGGCACGACGATCGCCTCGCTCGCCTCGTCGAGCCGGTGATTGGCGCGACCGATCCGCTGGAGCAGCCGTGATGCCCCCTTGGGCGCGCCCATCTGGATGACGCAATCGACGTCCCCCCAGTCGATGCCCATATCGAGGCTGGCGGTGCAGACGAGACCTCGCAATTTGCCGTCGGCCATCGCACTTTCCACCTTACGCCGCGCCTCAAGCGACAGCGATCCGTGGTGGATTCCGATCGGCAGCTGCAGGTCATTCGCCTTCCACAGATCCTGAAAGATCAGCTCGGCGAGCGCGCGGGTGTTGCAAAAGACGAGCGTGGTCCGATGCGTCTCGATTTCGGCGATCACCTGTTCGGCGGCATAGCGCCCCGAATGGCCCGACCAGGGCACGCGCCCTTGCGGCAACAGGATCGAGATATCGGGGTCCGCCCCCGGCTCCCCCTGCACCGTCGTCACCAAATCGATATCGCCATCGGGCGCGAGCCAGGCACGATAGCCATCGGGATCGGCCACGGTCGCCGATAGCGCCACGCGCCGCATCCCTGGCGATATCGCCTGCAGTCGCGCCATAGCGAGCGACAGCAGATCACCGCGCTTCTGCGTGGCAAAGGCGTGCACCTCATCGATCACGATCGTCTTCAGATTGGCAAACATCAGGAACGAGTCGGGATAGCTGATCAGCAGAGACAGCGATTCAGGGGTGGTCAGCAGGATCTGCGGCGGCTTAATCCGCTGGCGCAGCTTGCGATCGCTTGGGGTATCACCGGTGCGCGTTTCGACCCGGATATCGAGGCCCATCTCCGCAATCGGCGTGATCAGGTTGCGCTGCACATCCACCGCCAGCGCTTTCAGCGGCGAGACGTAAAGCGTGTGCAGCCCCTCAGCGGGCGATTCGATCAGTTCGGCCAGGGTCGGCAAAAACCCCGCCAGCGTCTTCCCCGCCCCCGTCGGCGCGACGAGCAGCGCATGCCGACCGGCACGCCCCGCCGCGAGCATGTCGAGCTGGTGCCGCCGGGGCGCCCAACCTTTGTCCGCGAACCAGTCAGTCAAGGGTTGGGGCAGCGGCGGCATCATCCGGCTTGTATAGGCAGCTGGCGGCGGCGTACCACTGGCTGCGGTGCAAGACCTGGGGGCATTTCAATGACCGGACGTTTCCTGATCCGCGCGATCGGCCTCGCGCTACTCGCGCTAGCGCTCGGTGTTATCTTCGTTGTCATCTGGGTGACGATCTATTCCGAGATGATCGATCCAGGCCGGGGGGAAAGTTTTTATCAGGCCTATGCCATGCGTATCGCGCCGGTCATCGGCATCGCCAGCGGTATGCCGTTGCTGTTTATCGGCGGCTGGCTGGCGGCGCGACGTCGCGGAGAGCTGCCGGGCTGGCAAGCAGGCGCGGCGGTGGGCATCGCTTATGCCGTGATCGATCTTCCGCTGATCGCGGTACTGGCAGGCGGGGCGATTCCCTGGGGCTATGTCGCGCTGTCCTACGGCACGAAGATCGCCGCAGCGGCGGCAGGCGGCAGAGCTTCAGCGCGATTGGCGTCGGCGAACGACTGATCAACCGGGAATGCCGTTTGTTTCCGCCATAAGCATCTGCTTGTCTCGCCGCACCTAAGCCAATCGCCAATGGTATGGCCATGCCATCGCCGACATCTCCCGTGCACCTCAAGCAAGGGAGATGTTTCATGTTCACACCAACGTTCACCACGCGCGCGACCAGCTTTTTCGCCATCATGATCGCCGTGCCAGCGGCGGCCGAAGAAGCAAAATCGACGCCGACAGCCAAGCCGTCCAGTGCCACTGCCACTGCCGCCACGGTAAACCGCGCCAAGCCCCCGCGGCACGCAAAGCAACAGCGGAAGCGCCACGAGCATGAACGCAACGAGCGGCACCACGAGCGTTCCGAAGGTCAGACCGATGATCGGTTGGGGAGCGATAACGATGACCGCGATTGAAGCCCGCCCCCGGCGGTGGGACGCGGTCGTTCAAGTAACCCACTGGTCGATCGCGGCGGCGATTCTGGTCAATGCGCTGATCGTCGAGGAAGGATCGGGCGCGCATGTCTGGGTCGGCTATGCGCTGGTTGCTGTTCTGGCGGTGCGGCTGATCTGGGGGTTCATCGGGCCCAAGCCAGCGCGCTTTACTGCCTTTCCGCCCAGCCCCGGGCGGGCGGTGGCGCATATCGGGGATATCGTCGCGGGCCGAAAGCCCGTCCATGCTTCGCACAACCCGTTGGGGGCGCTGATGGTCTACGCGATCTGGGGCACGCTTGGGGTGGTAATCGCAAGCGGCATCGCGATGGCCGGGCTTCCCGACACTGCTACGCTGCGGACGATTGCGTCACCCAGCGCAATGGTCGCAACCGAGTCGGGCGATGAAGCAGGCGAGCGCGAAGGCAGCGAACAGGGCGAAGACCAGGAAGAGCTGCTGGAAGAGGTTCATGAAATGGCGGTCAACGTGCTTTACCTGTTGATCCTTCTCCACATCGCCGGCGTCATCTTCGAAAGTCGGCGGAGCGGACGCCATATCGTGATGGCGATGATACCGGGGCCACGCTAAGCGTTGGCGATGATCGACCGACGGCGCGCGCTAAAACGCAGGACCATGATAACGGTGGTTGTCGTGGTCCTGCAGCTGCTCGCCACATTGTTTTTCCTGGGTGATGTTGTCGGCGACTGGCGCGGGGAGCGGATCAGCGCGCACCTGATCATCGAAGCAGCGGTTTCGATCGCGCTGCTCGCCGGGGTCGTGTTCGGCGCACTGCAAATACGCTGGCTGATCCGGCAAGCCCGCCATGACGAAACCGCTGTGGCGACGGCGCGCGGCGCGATGGCCAATTTGATCCGACTGCGTTTTGCCGAGTGGCGGCTGACGGCTGCCGAAGCCGATGTCGCATTGTTTGCGTTGAAAGGCTGCGACATTGCCGAAATTGCCGCGCTCAGGGCAACCGCAGCCGGCACCGTTCGCGCGCAGTTGACCAACGTGTACGCCAAGGCCGGGGTAAAGTCGCAGGTGGGTCTGATCGCGCAGTTCACTGAAGATTTGGTCGATCGCTGATTCGCGGTCGGTGGCGGTTGTAACCATCCGCCATCCCGCCCCATATCGCTGTCATGACCAAACTCGGCGACTGGATCGAACCGCACGCCCACGGCATCTACGTGCCCGCCGCCGATGTGTGGATCGATCCGTCGCGCCCCTCGCCCCGCGCCCTCGTCACGCATGGCCATGCCGATCATGCGCGCGGCGGCCACGGCGCGGTGTGGGCGACGCCCGCGACGCTGGCGATCATGGGCGTACGCTACGGCCCGCAGGCGGGCACCGCGGTGGCGTATGGCGAGCAGCTAGTGTTTGGCGATGTCGGCGTGCGCTTTGTACCCGCAGGCCATGTGCTCGGCTCGGCGCAGATCGTGCTCACCCATCGCGGCGAAACCGTAATCGTTTCGGGCGACTACAAGCGCCGCGCTGACCCCACCTGCGCCCCGTTCGAACCGGTTAAATGCGATGTCTTCATCACCGAAGCGACCTTTGGCCTGCCCGTCTTTCGCCACCCCGACACGCCAGGCGAGATCGCGAAACTACTCGCCGCACTCCACGCCAACCCCGAACGCTGCGTACTGGTGGGGGCCTATGCGCTCGGCAAGGCGCAGCGCGTGATCCGCGAGCTGCGTGATGCGGGGCACCAAGACCCCATTTATATCCACGGCGCGATGCAGAAGCTGTGCGACCTGTATGTCGCGCACGGCGTCGACCTGGGCGAGTTGCGCCCCGCCACGGTGGCGAACAAGGCGGAAATGGCGGGCCACATCATCGTCGCTCCCCCTTCCGCGCTGCAGGATCGCTGGTCGCGTCGCCTGCCCGATCCGATCACCGCGATGGCGAGCGGCTGGATGCGGGTGCGCCAGCGCGCGGTGCAGCGCGGGGTGGAACTACCGCTGATCCTCTCCGATCATGCCGATTGGGATGAGCTGACCGACACCCTGACCGAGATTGCGCCCAAGGAAGTCTGGGTAACGCATGGCCGCGAGGAGGCACTGGTGCACTGGTGCATGACCCGCCAGATCAAGGCCCGCGCGCTGGCGCTCAGCGGCTATGAGGACGAGGACGATTGAAGGACGACTATGAACGCGTGGAGGTGACCAGTCGGGCCGACTGGCGCGCCTGGCTTGCCGCCAACCACGGCCAGGCAACGCCGATCTGGCTCGTCACCTACAAGCAGGCGGCGGGCGATCGGTACCTGCCCTATGGAGCGATCGTTGAGGAGGCACTGTGTTTCGGCTGGATCGACAGCCTGCCGCGCAAGCTCGATGATCTGCGCACGATGCTGTTGCTCAGTCCCCGCAAGCCGGGGAGCGGTTGGTCTGCCGCCAATCGCGAACGGGCCGAACGGCTGATTGCAGATGGGCAGATGGCAGCAGCGGGGCTGGCGATCGTGGTGGCGGCGCGGGCGGACGGCTCCTGGGATCGGTTAAGGGCGCCCGAAACCGGCGATCCACCCGCCGATCTGGCGGCGGCACTAGCAGCGGCCGGCGCAGACAAGGGCTTTACGGCGCTGTCGCTCGCGACACGTAAGCGCTGCCTGGAATTTTTGGGGTCTGCCCGGCGGGCGGAAACGCGCGCGGCGCGGATCGCCAAGATTGTGGCAGGCGCGCAGGCGGGGGTTGATCCGCTGGCGTGGCGGCCGAAGACTCAGGCGACCGATGCGATCCGCTGATCATCCTCGGCGAGCAGCCACTCTTCAGCTTCCACGGGATCGGTGAAGCATTGCGCGGTGCGCGACCCGATCGCCCGCATCAACTGCATCCGCGCAAGCGACGAGGCGACGACAAAGGCAAGCTTGCGCGAGCGATAGGAGGGATCAGCAAGCATCCCGTGAAACTGCGCCACCATCTCCTGCGACTGGATACCGATTTCGCGGGTATCTGCGAGCGACAGATGCTGGTTGGGCCCGCAGCGCAACTGCTGGTGCACAATCCGCCGCTCATCCTTGAAGGCCTGAAGCGCAGCGGGGGTGAAGAATCCCTTGAGTTTGATCTTCACGAGATCACGGGCGGGATCAGCCTGGATAGAAAAGAAAGCGTTCATGCGGTGCCAGATAAGGCCAATTTGTTGCCAAATCGCAAAAGGGGGCACCGTTATCAGGCGCCTTCAAGCGCCTTTGCGCGGCGACGCTGCACTGAACTGCCGATGCCCAGCGCCTCTCGGTATTTGGCCACAGTCCGCCGGGCGATATCGAACCCCTTCTCTTTCAGCAGATCGACAAGAGTATCGTCGGAGAGGATCGACTTGGCATCCTCCTGCGCAATCAGTGATTTGATCGCGTTCTTCACCGCCTCTGCCGACACCGCATCACCGCCATCAGCGGACTGGATCGCGCTGGTGAAGAAATATTTGAGTTCGTACAGCCCCCGATCGCAGCTCAGATATTTGTTGCTGGTTACCCGACTGACGGTCGATTCGTGCATCTCGATTGCATCGGCGACCTGGCGCAGCGTCATCGGCCGAAGGTGGGCGACACCGTGGATGAAAAACGGCTCCTGCTGCTTCACGATCTCGGTCGCGACCTTGATGATCGTGCGCTGGCGCTGGTCGAGCGCCTTGACCAGCCATTTGGCGCTGGCGAGCATATCCGACAGCCAGGCCTTGCTGTTCTTGTCCTGCGCGCCGGTGGCCAGCTCGGTATAATAGCTGCGGTTGACAAGCAGCCGCGGGAGGGTCGCGGCGTTGATCTCGATCGCCCAGCCGCCCTTGCGCCGCGCGATGAAGATATCGGGCACCACCGCCTGGGCGGGTTCCCCGCCATAGCGACAGCCGGGTTTGGGATCATAATCGCGCAGCTCGCGGATCATGTCGGCCATGTCCTCGTCATCGACGCCGCAGAGCCGCTTGAGCCGCCCCAATTCGCCGCGGGCCAGCAGATCGAGATTGTCGATCAGCCGCGCCATCGCCGGATCATAGCGATCGGCTTCCTTGGCCTGCAGCGCGAGGCATTCGGCAAGATTACGCGCACCCACCCCGGTCGGATCGAAAGTCTGGATCACGCCGAGCACCGCCTCCACCCGCGCGAGCGGCACGCCGAGCCGATTGGCAACCTCCAGCAACGGCACTGTCAGATACCCGCATTCATCGATCTGATCGATCAGGTGGGCGGCGATGAACGAATCGGTACCGCTAAGCACTGGCCCGGCCTGGGCGAGCAGATGGTCGGCCAGGTTGATGTCGGCGGCCGCGAAGCTGTCGAAGTCGGGGCCGTCCTCCCCCGCCATGCCGCTGCCGCTCGCGCCGTTCAGCCCGAGCGACCCATCCATCCCGGCGCCATCGGAAGCGCTGTCATGGTGGAAAGTCTCGGCCGTGAAATCGACATCGAGCGACGCTTCGCCGGCATGGTCACCGCCCAGGATCAGCTCATCAGCGCTGGCCGGTTCGCTTGGCAGTTCAGGTGCTGGCTCCCGGTCGATCGTCGGTCCATCATCATCGGGCGCGCTGGCATCCAGCAGCGGGTTGCGCTCAATCTCTTCCGCGATGAAACCCTCAACCTCGAGGTTGGACAGCGCCAGCAGCCGGATGGCCTGCTGCAGCTGGGGGGTCATCACCAGCGATTGCGACTGGCGCAGATCGAGGCGCGGGCCTAACCCCATCGCAGCTAGAGCGAAAAGCCCTCGCCCAGATACAGGCGGCGGACATTGGCGTCGGCCACCAGTTCGTCGGGCGATCCGGTGAACAGCACCCGGCCGTCATAGATGATATAGGCGCGATCGACGATTTCGAGTGTCTCGCGCACATTATGATCAGTGATCAGCACGCCGATCCCGCGCTTTTTCAGTTCGCGGACGAGATCGCGAATATCGGCGATCGATATCGGGTCAATCCCCGCAAAGGGCTCATCGAGCAGCATGATCGACGGATCGGCGGCAAGCGCACGGGCAATCTCCGCACGGCGACGTTCACCGCCCGACAGCGCCATGGCGGGGGCGTCGCGCAACTTCGTCAGGCCGAAATCATCGAGCAGCTGATCGAGCCGAACCTGCCGCTTGGCAGCATCAGGCTCGGCAAGTTCGAGCACGGTCAGGATGTTCTTTTCAACCGAAAGTCCCCGGAAAATCGATGTTTCCTGGGGCAGATAGCCAAGCCCCAGAATCGCGCGGCGATACATCGGCAAGCCGGTAATGTCGTCGCCATCGAGCATGATCCGGCCCGAATCGGGCTTCACCAGCCCCATCACCGAATAAAAACAGGTCGTCTTGCCCGCACCATTGGGGCCGAGCAGCCCGACCACCTCGCCACGCCCAACCGACACCGATACATCGGACAGCACCGGCCTTTTGTCATACGCCTTGGCGATTGAGACGACGGACAAGCCGCTGCCCATCGTCGCCGTCGTGGCAACGCTGGCAGGGGCGGGCTTCGCCGAAAGGGTGGTGACATCGTCCATAATGCAGCCTCAATGCTTGCAGGAAATGGTTAATGGCGTGTTGAAGAAAGGCAATTGGCAAGCTTCGTGCATGGCTTTTGCACGATCGCCATCGCCGGGGGAAGCCCGGCACCGGGCACCCCACGCGAAATCAATGCTATTTGTCGCGCTTGGGCACCGTGAAGCGCCCCGTTACCCTGCCACCGCTGTTCGATGTCGTGCCGCCAGCACCGCCCACCGCGCCGCCGCCATCAAGATACGCCTTGCCCGAATCGAGATCGATTCGTAGCCGCCCGCCGCTAACCGGGTTGCCGCCCTGCACAAGCATGACGTTACCGATCATGATGATTTCGCGCCGCTGCAGATCATAAACGGCAAACTGGCTGCGCGCTGATTGATCAGGCCGGGTAACGGAGACGCCACCCGATGCATCAAGCCGCGACACCTGCGGGCTGCCATCGACGACCTGACCGGTATAGGCGACGGTCATCCGTGCCGCGTTCAGCGTCATTTCGGCCTGCTTTACCGACACACTGCCAGACAAAACGGCGCGATTGGCCTTATCCTGAAGCTCGATGCGATCAGCACCGAAATCGATCGGGGCGCCCGAATCATGCCGCGTCTGCGCGATCAGTGGCGCGGCGGCGACGACAAGGGTGCTGGCGGCCAGCACGACGGCAAGGCGGATCATATCCATGCGCGCCTATCTCGTCTTTCGCGGCGCAATCCGCAAGCGGGCATCACCGTCCAGGGTAACGACATGCGAATCGAGATCGGCCGACATGCGTGCTGCGCTGAACTTCCCCTGCGGTACCTGGCCCGTGACAGCCCCGCCGCTGTTGAGCTTGCGGGTCTTCAGATCGAGCGTCGCATCGCTCGTCTTCAAATCATAACCGTTGGCAGCGGTAAAACGGATCGGCCCGTCAACCTTTACCTTTTCGGTTCCGAGATCATAGCGCCCGCTATTGGCGCGCAGCGTTGCCCGGCCGTCGGCCAGCGTCATATCCGCCGCCAGCGTCGTCAGCTTGACGACCGGCTCGGCGGAACTCTGTTGCACCGCAGAGCCCGCGCGCAGCGAAAATGGACGGCCCTGTGCATCGACGCCGCGGTAGCGCGCTGACTGGAGCCGGAGCCGTTCCTTGGCCACCTCAACCTTGTTCTTGTCGAGCAGGAAGCTCACGTCCCCGCTCATCGTCAATGGTGCGGTGACAAGGAAGGCCGCGAGCACGCCAATCAATACCGGCAACACGAACCGGGATGTGGCGACCACACGATCATGCGGACTGCCGGGCGCAGCCCAGCGCTGCCGATCGGTGCGCGCGCGGGGGATCGGATTAGTCATCAGTATCAGGCATGCGCAAAAATATCGATTTCGGGCCAGCCAGCCAGATCGAGTTCGGCCCGAGCGGGCAGGAAATCGAAGCATGATTGCGCCAGCGCCATCCGGCCTTCGCGCTCCAGCCGCAGGTCGAGCTCGATCTTCATCGCATGAAGATAGCGCACATCAGAGGCAGCATAATCCTTTTGCGCATCGGACAATATTGGCGATCCCCAGTCCGACGACTGTTGCGCCTTCGATACTTCCTGGCCGAGCAGCTCTCGCACCAGCTCCTTCAGCCCGTGCCGATCGGTATAGGTGCGCACCAACCGCGACGCGATCTTGGTGCAATACACCGGCGTCGCGGTTACCTGAAGGTAATGGCTGATCGCTGCGAGATCGAATCGGGCAAAATGAAACAGCTTCAATCGGTCAGGATCGGCAAGCAGCGCGCGCAGGTTCGGCGCCGCATAATTGCTGCCAGGGGCAAAGCGCACCAGATGCTCGTCCGGCCCGCCATCGGATAGCTGGACCACGCAAAGCCGGTCTCGCGGGGTGATCAAACCCATTGTTTCGGTATCGACGGCAATCGACTGGCCCGGCGCAAAGACGTTGGCGGGCAGATCTTCTTCGTGGAGATAAACGGTCATCAGCGTCGCCTAGACCTGAACGCGGCGACGCTCAATGCTTTGCACGCTTTTTCAACAGCCCGTTGTTGCCGCCAATGGCGATTCTACGGCTGGCGGCAAGCAGAAGTCGTGCCGCGACGAATTTGTTCGCAGCAAGGCAGTTTTTGAGTTATGCACAAGGGGAGGCGCGAGCAGAGGAGCGCCCGGAAACCTGCGTTTGTCGTCCGACGCTCGGATTCTAGCATCTATGACGGGCGAACCAGGAAGACGAACAGGGCATGAGTTTCGATAAAGGGCGCCGCGGGGATCGCGGCGGGCGCGGCAAAGACAAGCGCGATGGTTTTGGCGAAGGCGGTTTCGATAGCGGCTTTGGCGGTGGTGATCGCTTCGGTGGCGGTGGGGACCGCTTCGGCGGCGGCGGCGACCGGTTTGGTGGCGGCGGTGACCGCTTCGGTGGCGGTGGCGGCGGCGGCGGCGGTTTCCGCAGCGGCGGCGGCTTTGGCGGTGCACCTTCGGGTGGCGGCGGGCGCGGCATGCCGCCCCAGGTCGTTGGTGAAGGCACCGGCGTCGTCAAGTTTTTCAACGGTCAAAAGGGCTTCGGCTTCGTCGTTCGCGATGACGGCGGCGAAGACGTGTTTGTTCACATCAGTGCCGTTGAGCAGGCTGGCCTGACCGGTTTGGCCGAAGGTCAGCCGCTCGGCTTCACGCTGGTCGATCGTGGCGGCCGCATTTCGGCGACCGACCTGAAAATCGACGGCGAACCACTGCCAGTCGAAGACCGTGGCCCGCCGCGTGACCGCGACGCCGGCCCCGGCGCACCGCGCGGTGGTGCGGGTGGCCCGCAGCGTCAGCTGACCGGCGAAAAGGCAACCGGGACGGTCAAGTTCTTCAACGCCATGAAGGGCTTCGGCTTCATTCAGCGCGATGATGGCCAGCCCGATGCGTTCGTGCACATCAGTGCCGTCGAGCGTGCCGGGATGCCAACGTTGAACGAAGGCGACCGGCTTGAGTTCGAGCTTGAGGTCGATCGTCGCGGCAAGTTCGCGGCCGTCAATCTGGCGCCGATGCAGTAATTCATCCCGGCACTTGCCTGGGATGTTCGAAAAGCCCGGTACGCAGCCTGCGTGCCGGGCTTTTTCGTTGCAACCTCGCTTGATAATGTAAGGCCTTCAGCGATGAGCCAGATCCTGATCCGTCCCGCCGTCGCCGGCGATATCGCCGCGCTAAATGCCCTGATCCAAAGCGCCTATCGCGGCGATACGGCCCGCCGCGGTTGGACGCATGAGGCTGATTTGCTGGACGGGCAACGAATCGACCCAGCCGGACTTGCCGATATCCTTGTCGATCCCGACCAACATCTGCTGGTTGCCGAAGGCGCCGATGGCGCGCTACTCGGCTGTGTCGAGATTGCCGATCACGGTGAAGGGCTTGCCTATCTAGGACTGTTGTCGGTGGCACCCCAGGGTCAGGCAAAAGGGCTCGGCAGGCAGTTGATCGCCGCTGCAGAGGCCTTTGCGCGCGATCATTTGGGGGCAACCCGGATGGAAATGACGGTGATTCGCCAGCGCACCGAACTGATCGCTTATTACGAGCGGCGCGGTTACCGGCTGACCGGTGAAGAACGCCCGTTTCCCTATGGTGACGAGCGGTTCGGCCTGCCGCGGACCGACGTGCTCGGCTTCGTCGTACTCGCGCGCTCGCTTAGCTGATCAACCGTTTCACCGCCTCGATCGTATCCGCCTCGGCCGCCGGTTTGTCGATCCTGATCCGCGCGATCCGGGGAAAGCGCATCGCGACGCCCGATTTGTGGCGTTTTGAGGCGTGGATCGAATCGAACGCGATCTCCAGCACGAGCGTCTTTTCCACCTCGCGCACCGGGCCGAAGCGCGCCGTCGTGTGATCGCGCACGAACTTGTCGAGCACCTTCAGCTCCTCGTCGGTAATCCCAGAATAGGCTTTCCCTACGGGCAGCAATTCGCCCCCTGCCGCCGGATCCCCCGTCCAGCAGCCAAAGGTGTAATCGGAATAAAAGGATGAGCGGCGGCCGCTGCCGCGCTGGGCGTACATCATCACACAATCGGCTGAGAGCGGGTTGCGTTTCCATTTATACCACAGCCCCGTCCGGCGCCCCGTAACATAGGGCGAATCGCGGCGTTTGAGCATAACGCCTTCGATCGCGGCATCGCGTGCTCCACCGCGAATCGCCTCAAGCGCATCAAAATCGGGCGCGTCGATAATCCGACTGATGTCGAACCTGTCGGAGTCGAGTGCCGGAACGAACGCCTCCAGCCGGGCACGGCGCGCATGCCATGGCAGCTCGCGCACATCCTGCACGCCATCGAACAGGATATCGTAGAGCCGAACGAAGGCCGGATACTCTGCCAGCATCTTGGCCGACACGACCTTGCGCCCCAAGCGTTGCTGCAACGCGTTGAAGCTCGCCGCCGCCCCGCCCTCAACGGCGCTGCCCTGCTCATCGCCCTTTACCATCAGTTCGCCGTCGACCACGCCCGGGGTGACAAAGGCGCGTGCGACGTCCGGAAAACTCGCGGTGATATCGTCGCCGGCCCGACTGTAGAGCCGCGTTTCGCCGCCGACATGGACGATCTGGACGCGGATGCCATCCCATTTCCATTCGGCCACATAATCGTCGAGACTGACGCGCAGATCCTCCAGCGGATGGGCGAGCATGAAGGATCGGAACACCGGCATGTCGGTGGCGATCGGCTGGGGACCACGCCCCTCTCCCCAGACGAACAACGACGCATAGGGTGGTGCAAGCCCGTGCCAGACTTCCTCCACC
Organism: Sphingomonas sp. 28-62-11; assembly: GCF_002278865.1. NCBI lineage: Bacteria > Pseudomonadati > Pseudomonadota > Alphaproteobacteria > Sphingomonadales > Sphingomonadaceae > Sphingomonas > Sphingomonas sp. 28-62-11. The sequence goes on from NZ_NCGB01000021.1 coordinate 40,081, forward strand.
GCATCGACATCGAGCGCGAAAGCCTGCGCCAGCGCGGTCTTGGCGAGGCGGGCCGAAACGCCGATCCGCAGCGCCCCGGTCGCCATCTTGAGCAAGGCAAAGCGCTCGCTTGCATCGAGCCGGTCGAGCATTGCGGCGAGCACCACCGGCCCTTCCGCCCGGCTCGCCCGTGCCAGCGTATCGACCACCTCGCCCAGCGTCAGTGGGGGCAGATCGGCTCTGTCCCCCGACGAAACCGGCCAGAGCAAGGCCACCGTCTCGGCGGTATCCCCCACATAATCGCGGCTCATACGGAACAGCACCGGGTCGACCCGCGCCTCGATCAGCGCGCGGATGATCGCCGGTTTCACCGCCGGAATATCGAGATCACCGGTCAGCGCCGCCATTGCCCAGCCCCGATCGGGATCCGGTACGGCGCGGACATAATCGGCGATCAGCTTCAGCTTGGCGTTGCGCGACCTTGTGTAGATGAGCGCATCGAGCAGATCGGCAAAACGGCGCATGGCGGGGCGTTAGGGCTTAGCCTGGCTGATCGCTTCCCCCGTTACCGCCTCTCGCGTGACCGATTCCAGGACGATCGGCTCGCGCGTGATCACCTCATCGAGCACGGCCACATTCATCCCCAGTTTCCGCACGACCATCACATTATGCGCCGATTTGCCGTCCGGCCGGAGCGTCAGGAACTGTTTTGCCCGAAAACCGCCCTTCATGGTGAAGCGCAGCACCAGGCGATCTCCTTTGGTGACCCCAGTAACCCCGCCGGTCGCATCGCTGAGTGTGCCGACATAATGATCGGGCGTCGTCTCGCGGATCCGCCATTGGCGCTTCTTGGGCGGCTTGCCGCCTTCCTCGACGATCTGATCGAGCACCAACGTCCCATCGCGCTCCATCCGGCCCATGCCGTGCACCGCCACGGGCTTGGCCTGGCGCATGATCACTTTCAACGTCGCGCGCCCTTCGGTGCGGCCATTGAAGAATTCGGTCGCGGCAAAGCGCGGAGCCGGGGCCTGTCGCTCGATGCGCGGCATTGGTACACAGCCGCCAATCGCCAACACGCTCGATACCAGGGCGATGCCTGCCGCTTTTCGTGACATTCGATGCTCCATACCGTCCATGCGGCCTCCGCTGCCTTCCCTATTCGACTGTTGCTTGCCCAACGACAAGGCGATCACGGCTCCGTCCGCTGTTCACAACGCCCTGCCCGCCCCTTCAGGTTCTGTCGCAGAATGCCGGCATCGCACAGCATGCGAAAAAAGCTCGGATCCCGCACATAATCGAGGAAATCATGCTTGCTGCGCGGCGGATCGGTGAAATAGGGCGTCATCGGGTAACCACCCTCCTGCGCAATAGCCCGGCCAACTTCGGGCTCCAGCCCCAGCGTGGTGGGATTGAAGCGATACTGGAAGCCGACCCCCTTTTTCAGCACCGGATCAGCGATGTTGACGACATAGCGGATCGATTTCAGCTGATCGCTGAACCGCCGCAGTTCGACACAGCCAATCCAGGGGCGTTCATCATCATCCTTGATCACGGGCGCCTTGGCGAGCAGGCGCCTGCGCGGCACGATCGTCGCGACATCGAACCGTTCCTGCTCGCGCGCATCACAAAAATCGATCCGCCCGACGGCCGCGGCCATTAACAGCACATGGATTTTGCTGCCCTGTTCCTTCAGCGGATCGGGTTCGAGCAGGCGGGTAATCGGCAGCTTCCACCCGGCGGAGACGGCATTGGTATCCGCCTTGAACTGGCGATCATAGACCGGGTTGCCGAGCGCGGAGAGGATCACCGACGCCCCCCGGCTATGCGCGATCAGATAGACCGATTTGCCCGGAAGCCGATCAAGCACCCGCCGCAGACCACGCGAGCCCGCGACCTGGCTATAGCCGGCCGCGTTGAACCAGATTTTCAGCGCCCCCAGCCCCGACCCGGTCAGCCCGTCCCAGTAAAATCGGATCACGCCATCGCCGGGCCCGATCGCCAGCCGGTCTTCGATCGCCTGAAAGGACGGGTCGGTTTCCGCCACGGTGCTGTTGAACCCATGCACCAAGACGTAAATGCGCTGCTTGTTCGCGGCAAAGGCGGCAATCGCATCGAGCTGGCGGGTCTCGTCAGCGTCGATCCGGGCGCGGAATGCAGCGCCGCCGCCCTTTATCCAGCGGCCATCGGCAAAGTTGAGCAGGCTGGCCCCCGGCAATTGGCGCGGCGGCTTGAACGGCGTGGCGGCGCATTTCTTGGGGCTCAGCACCTGGCTGCACCAACCGCTGGGATAGAAGCTGCCATTGGCATCGACAAACACTGCCGCATCGCGCGCCGTTGCCGGATCGGCCTGTTGCGGCACAATGAACTGGTCGCTCGCGGGCAGGACATGGCCGGCGCAGGCGGCCAGCAGCAGGATAGCGGATAGAATAGCGAACCGGGTAGCGACGGCACGAATGGACAGGCGCATCACCGATTCTCCCCCGGCTGGATGCGCAGAAGCAGAGACGCTGAACGAGGTAACGTCAAGCTGAGGGAGCGATGCGACGATCTGACCGCACCGTCGCGCGCGGCGAAGTTGCGGAAGTTGCGGGTCTCGCGCTATATTGGCGAGATCTAAAAACATGCAAAGCCAATAGCTTGTGCTGATACCGGACGACAGGTGCCGTTATGGCTGCAGCCCATAAGGTGCGGCCATAAGCGCAGGACATCGGCGGCGAGGATCGGCGAAACTGCATCGGCGGGTTATCGCACAAGGCCGTAGCTGTAGGAAAGTCATGCGTAACGGGTGACAAGGCCCGGCGATCGCCGCTTGGCGATTGCCCATGCCTCGCGATATCACCCCTTCATGCTGAACTCTTCCTTTCGCTCTCGCCTCCGCGCGTTCCAGGCAATGCGGGGTGACAATCCCGCTCCCGGCTTCATTGCCGATCTGGAGTTTCTGGAGAATCGCGATCTCGACTTGTCGGTGCGGATCGGCGGGATGCTGGCGTTCAATGCGCTGATGGTGACGATCGGCACGCACCCGATTTCCGCGAGCCCCGGCGCGCCGCTGAGCGTGGATGCGGCGACCCAGCCGGGCCTGACGATCGCGAGTCTGGTGGGCATTGCGCCATTGATCTTCTCCAGCGCTTTGTGCCTGCGCGCACTGCTGCTGGGCGAGGAGTTCGATACCGAGGGGCTGGAGGGTGCCAGCACCGATGCCGATCCGACCGCTGGCGACGCGGCACGGCTGCAACGCCGCCTGTTCGCCGCCTTTGTCCACTCGATCGATGCGCAAAGCCATTTGCTCCGCCGCGCGGTGATGACGTCTGCGATTGGGGGCACGATGACGCTGGCGGTGTGGGTGGCGATATTGGCGGAGAAGATGGCGGGGTGACGCGGCGCGCTGCCGTTGCCAAATTTAGCGCAGAATCGTATAAGGCGCACATGGCACAGATGAACATCTCGATCCCCGAAGCGCTGAAAAGCTGGGCAGAAGCGCGCGTGGCGGAGGGAAGCTACAGCAGCACCAGCGATTATGTCCGCGATCTGGTGCGGCGCGACCGGGACTATGACCGGAAGCTGAAAGCGCTGCAGGCGGCAATCGATGAGGGGTTGGCTTCTGGGGTGAGTGAGCGCGACCCCTTTGTGTACCTGGACGAATTGCGCGCGGGCTTGAGGGAGCGTGGCGAGAGCGCCGATGCGGCTCGAGCTCAGCCGCCGCGCCGAAGCCGATCTGCTTGATATCCGGGATTACAGCGTCGATCAGTTCGGGATCGATCGGGCAATTTTGTATCTGGACGGCATCGAGGATGCATTTCGTCTGCTCATCGATTTTCCCAAGACGGGCAGCCTGCATCCGACGCTCACGCCGTCGGTTCGGTCGATGGCATGCCAGCGGCACCGGATATTCTATGTGATCGAGGGGGACGCGGTGGTGATCCGCCGCATCCTGCACAGCGCGATGGATGCCGCGCGACATTTATAGGACCACGATTAATCGGGCCTTGCGTACTCAATCAAATCCCACAAATTACCGTAGAGATCTTCGAACACCGCGACCGTGCCGTACGGTTCGTGGCGGGGGCTTTTGGTGAAGTGCACCCCGGCGGCCGTGAAGGCGGCATGATCGCGCGCGAAATCATCGGTGGCGAGGAACAGGAAGACGCGGCCGCTGCTTTGGTTGCCTATTGCTGCCGCCTGTTCGGGCTGATCGGTGTCCTCGACGAGGGTGAAACCGAGCTTGCCGATGTAAAAGGCGAGCGCCTCGTCATAATCGCGGACGAGAAGGGCGATGTGGGCGAGATGGGGCGTGGCCTATACATTGACATTGGACAGAACTTTGTACATATCAATTCGATGCAAGCTGTCTCCTATTCCGAAGCGCGTGAGAATTTGAAGGCGATGATCGACAAGGTCGTCGCCGATCGTGCACCCTTGGCCATCACGCGCCAGCGCGGCGAGGGCGCGGTGCTGATCTCGGCAAGCGAATGGGCGTCGATCGAGGAAACGCTCTATCTGCTGTCTTCGCCGAAAAACGCTGAGCGCCTGCTGGAAGCGGTACGTGGGTTCGAAGCTGGCGGCGAGTCCGAGGCTATCGCGTTCCCGTGAACGTGACGTTCTGGCCGACGGCGTGGGAGGATTACCGCCATTGGCAAGCGCATGACGCCAAAATGCTCGACAAGCTCCACACGCTAATCGAGGAATGCCGCCGTCACCCGTTCAAAGGCACCGGCAAGCCGGAACCGCTCGGCGGAAACCTGTCGGGCTGGTGGTCGCGGCGGATCAGTCAGGAGCACCGGTTGGTGTACCGGGTGGCGGGTAGTGGGGACGCGCAGACGCTGCAGGTGGCGCAGTGCCGGTATCATTATTGAAGCCCAGACCGATACCGATCTGAATTTGGGCATTTATAGAACTGTTATCGTAACCCCAACGTTGTCTTCATTGACTTAACGTAGATCGGGTCGCAGCTATAAGTCATGTATGTTAGCGGATCGCCTTTTCGAGAATATAAGCCTTTGCAGCCGGTTCGAGAAATGAGGCGCAACGAATTTTGCTGGTGTACATCGGGCAAGAAATGGAAAAGATGCCACGCAATTCGCGAGCATCAAGTTCAACTGCCGCTACCAGTCCTTCATTCAAAGTTTTATAATGAGGCAAAGGTAACGGGCATCTGCTTTCACCCAGATGCTCCCGAAAAATGCTCAGGAGGTGCAATTCGTGCCCACACAATTCAAAAACGTACCGGCCTTTTAGAAATAGCCGAAAATGGTCACGTTCTATCGGGACGTAATTCAAATCCACGAACTAACACAGATGATTTGCAATTAATCGGTATAAATTCTGCATCTACCTTTCGAGGATTTTGCTCATTTCATGATACAATCACTTTCAGAGCGGCTGAGATTATCAACAATCCCACAAAGTTAGCAGCATTCTTATTGTCGTATAGAGCTTCATGCTACGAAATATATATGAAACAAGTGGCGCTACCTACCTTGAGGTTTTTGCGTGATAACCTGGACGCAGGCCGCAGTTTTGATGAACAGGCTGAAATCCAGCAAGAACTCAACGCAGCTATTTTTTCTATGAAATTAGGTTTTGGCGAGCATTCTAGATTGAAAGTCTT
>NZ_NCGB01000061.1:0-8067 GCF_002278865.1 Sphingomonas sp. 28-62-11
CCTCGGCATCAAGCTCGAGAGCGTCACGATCGGCATGCTCGGCACCGCCAAGCGCGTCACGATCGACAAGGACAACACCACCATCGTCGATGGTGCTGGTGACCATGACGCGATCAAGGGCCGCACCGATGCGATCCGTCAGCAGATCGAGAACACGACGTCGGATTACGACAAGGAAAAGCTGCAGGAGCGTCTGGCCAAGCTGGCTGGCGGTGTTGCGGTGATCAAGGTCGGTGGTTCGACCGAAGTCGAGGTCAAGGAGCGCAAGGACCGCGTCGACGACGCGCTGCATGCAACCCGCGCAGCCGTTGAAGAAGGCATCGTCCCCGGCGGCGGCACCGCGCTGCTTTATGCAACGCGTGCCCTCGAAGGCATGAAGGGCGCGAACGACGACCAGACCCGCGGGATCGACATCATCCGCAAGGCGCTCTACGCGCCGGTCCGTCAGATCGCCCAGAATGCTGGCCATGACGGTGCGGTGATCTCGGGCAAGCTGCTCGACGGCAACGACCAGAACATGGGCTTCAACGCGCAGACCGACCAGTATGAAAACCTGGTTGAAAGCGGCGTGATCGACCCGACCAAGGTCGTGCGCACTGCCCTTCAGGACGCAGCCTCAGTCTCGGGCCTGCTCATCACCACCGAAGCAGCGGTGAGCGAGCTTCCCGAAGACAAGGCAGCCCCCGCCATGGGCGGCGGCGGCATGGGCGGCATGGGCGGTATGGATTTTTGATTTCGGACCGGGCGAGCCGCGCTCGCCCGGACACAAAATCAGAACGGCCGGCGGGGTCGCCAGACCCCGACCGACGAGTCCCGGCTCTGCCGGGACCGTGCCACCCACAAAACCTGTCGAACCAACAGCAAAGGGCCGGAGGAGCGATCCCCCGGCCCTTTCGCATTGGACCTGCGTCGCCGGCGATCCCCTACCGCCGACAAGCATCTTCCCGCTAACCCGCCACCTCGAAAATCCGTTCGGCCATATGCTTCACGCCCCAGTCGCGCATCGCCACCAGAATTGGCTCAAGCGAGCGGCCATGCGGGGTCAGGCGGTATTCGACGCGCGGTGGTACCTCGGCATAGACGCGGCGCTCGATGATCCCGTCGGCTTCCAGCTCGCGAAGCTGGTTGGTCAGCATCTTTTGTGTGACCGCCGCCGGAATGCGCCGCCGCAACTCGTTGAAGCGCAGCATATCGGCCTCAAGCAGGCGGAACATGATGACCGGCTTCCACCGTCCGCCGACCACCGACAAGGTCGCCTCGACCGAGCAGCCAAACGGGCGGTGGATCAGTTCTTCAGTATCCATTTGGGTACTACCCCACAAAATCGTGCGTACTCGTAGTTTTCGCAGATAGGCCGATATCGGGGGCGTAACAACCGGAGTATGTCCCCATGAAGCAAATGACCCTGAAAAATTTCGCGCCCGATGCGCCGTTTATCGCCGTCGAGGCGGCACCGCGACCGCTGGGTGCCAATGACGTGCGCATCGCCATTCATGCCGCCAGCATCAACCCGCTGGACACCAAGCAGCGCAGTGGCGCCTATGCCTCGATCGCCAATGATCAGGCCGTGCTCGGCGCCGATGTGGCTGGTGTCATTACCGAAGTCGGCGCGGCCGTGACCGGCTTTGCGATCGGCGACAGGGTTTATGGCTGTGCCGGTGGGCTGACCGGCCGCGACGGCGCTTACGCCACCGAAATGGCTGCCGATTTCCGCCTGATCGCCCACGCCCCGCAATCGCTGACCTTGCGCGAAGCCGCCGCGCTGCCGCTCGTGGCGATTACGGCCTGGGAAAGCCTTGTCGATCGCGCACGTATCAAGCCCGGCGATCTCGTATTGGTGCATGGCGCGGCCGGTGGTGTCGGCCATATCGGCGTGCAGCTTGCCCGCACCATGGGTGCCATCGTTCACACGACGGTTTCGTCCGAGGCGAAGGCAGATATTGCCCGCAATCTCGGCGCCGATCTTGCCATCAATTATCGTACACAAACCGTCGCCGATTATGTCGCGCAGGCAACCGGCGGGCGCGGCTATGACGTGGTTTTCGACACGATCGGCGGCGACAACATCCAGCCTTCGATCGAAGCGGTCGGCGACAATGGCGATGTGGTGACGATCGTTTCAGGTGGCGCCAGTGCGGATCTGTCGAACCTGATGCCGCATAATGCCTCGCTGCATGTCGTTTTCATGCTCGTCCCGATGCTGCGCAATCGCGATCTGGAGCGGCATGGCGACATTCTGACGCGCTTGGCCCGGTTGGTCGATGGCGGGCGGCTGAAACCGCTGATCGATCCAGCGCGCTTCACCCTGGACGACCTTGCCGCCGCGCATGACCACCTGACCAGCGGCAAAGCGATCGGCAAGGTGGTGATCGACACCGCCTGACGCCCGAACCATCACCAGCCTTTTGAAATCGGCAAGGCTGGGCTATCGCCACCCTATGACCCGGCTCGCCATTTTCGATTGTGACGGCACGCTCGTCGACAGCCAGTCAAATATCTGCCGCGCTGTAGAGGAGGCGTTTGACGGCGCACGGCTGGTCCCCCCACCACGCAACGCAATCCGCCGCATCGTCGGGTTGAGTCTGGTGGAGGCGATGCGAATCCTGCTCCCTGATGCGGATGATGCGCAGCACCTGGCGCTTGCCGATGATTACAAGGCAGCCTTCTTCCGCCTGCGCAGTTCGGGTGCGATGGCGGAGGAGCCGTTGTACGACGGCATGATCGACGCGCTTGAGGGACTGCGGGCAACCGGCTGGGCGCTGGGCGTCGCCACCGGCAAATCCGATCGCGGGCTTACCCATGTGCTGACGTATCACGGCATCATCGACTGGTTCGTGACGCTGCAGACCGCCGATCGCCACCCCTCCAAGCCGCACCCGTCGATGATCGATACTGCCATGGCCGATGCTGGTGCCTTGGCCACGCAGACGGTGATGATCGGCGATACCAGTTATGACATGGAAATGGCAAGCGCCGCGGGCACCCGTGCGGTGGGCGTTGCCTGGGGCTATCACCCCGTCGACGAACTAATCGAGGCCGGGGCACATATCGTGGTCGAGGACGTATCCGCGCTCGTCGCCATGCTGGAGACCCCATGACCGATTCGTCCGACATTACTGCCCGCAACCGTTATCTCATGATGACGGCATCGCGCATCGCTGGCGCGGGCGGTGCGGTGTTCGGCGTGATCCTGCTCGGCCGGGCGCAGACGCTTGGACCGCAGTTGGTGGGGCTCGCCATCGTGATTTCGGCGATGACGATGATGGCCATCGTCCCCCGCGCGCTCGCCGCGCGCTGGCGCACCCCACCCGAGGCGTGAAACGCTTCTGGACCAATGTCGCCGTGATCGCCGGGCCGGAAGGCCATGCGATCGCGCTCGATGCTCGCCCGGTGCGCACGCCGGGCCGACTGGCGTTAGCCGTGCCGCATGCCGCGCTAGCCGAAGCGATTGCCGATGAATGGCGCGCGGTGGAGAAGGACATCGATCCGCGCCGGATGCCGCTGACCGGCCTCGCCAATGTCGCGATCGAGCGGATTGCGGCTGACCCCCTGCCCTTCATCGCCAATCTGGCCGCCTATGCCGAAAGCGACCTGCTCTGCTACCGCGCCGACGCGCCCGACGCGCTTGTCGCGCGCCAAGCCGCCGCCTGGAATCCGCTGCTCGATTGGGCGCGGCAGCGGTACGACATTCACATCGAGGTGGTGAGCGGTATCATCCACCGAGCGCAACCGGCACTCACCCTCGCACGGCTCGCCGATGCACTCGCCGCGCGCAGCCCGTTCGCGCTGGCGGGCCTCTCCCCCATCGTTACCATTACCGGATCGCTGATCGCCGCGCTGGCGCTGATCGAGGGCGCTGCCGACGCCGAAACGGTGTGGCGGGCGGCGCAGGTTGATGAGAACTGGCAGGTCGAGAAATGGGGCGACGATGATCTCGCCATCGCAACGCGCACGGCGCACCGGGCGGATTTCGACGCGGGCGTGCGGTTTTTGGGGTTGTTGGGGTAGCGCGACATCCGCCGATCCCTGATCACCACATCCGTTCGGGCTGAGCGAAGTCGAAGCCCAAGCGCTGCACGTGCCCCCTTCGGCTGCCTGCTAAGGCAGGCGCTCAGGACAGGCTTCGACTTCGCTCAGGGCGAACGGCGTTGGGGAAGGCATTCGGTGTAGATAACCCTATTTCATCAGCTTGCGGATGAACCCGATCAGCCCGGTCTGGCGGGAGCGCTTGAGCCGTTCGGCGGCAAGGATCGTCTTCACGTCGCGGAAGCACTGGTCGACATCGTCATTGACGAGGACATAATCATAGCCGTCCCAATGGCTGACTTCCGCATTGGCGCGTTGCATCCGGGCGTTGATCACCTCTGCACTGTCCGTCGCCCGCCGCACGAGCCGCTCGTTCAACTCCTCCATCGACGGCGGAAGGATGAAGACGCGGACGACATCGCCGCCCGCGATCTGGAACAGCTGCTGCGCGCCCTGCCAGTCGATATCGAACAACACGTCCTTGCCCGCGCTCAGCATCGCATCGACCTGTGCCCGCGGCGTGCCATAACGCTGGCCAAACACATGCGCCCATTCGAGAAATTCGTTGTTGGCGACCATGTCACGAAATTTGTCGAGGCTGACGAAATGATAATCCTTGCCGTCTTCCTCGCCGGGTCGGATCGGCCGCGTGGTTGCCGACACCGACATGGCAAGATCGGGCTCGTTCTCCAGCAGCATGCGCGCGATTGTCGATTTGCCCGCGCCCGACGGAGAGGAAAGGACGAACAACACGCCCCGGCGCTTGAACCCGTGAAGATTATGATCGGCAGCTTCCATGCCCGCTAGTGGCGCGCGGCTACCCTTCCCGTCAAGCCATCAGCGCGATGATGGCACGGCGGGCGTTTCGCCAAAGGCGCGGTCCTTCAGTTCGCCGAGCCCGCGCAGTACTGCCCAGCCGACCGCATAGGTGATCACCACGGGCAGCACGACCTTCAGAACATTGGCGGTAAGCGCGCCATAAATAGCCCCATCGACGGCGCTGTCATCGCCGCCCATCGAATCGATCGCCCCGCCCAGCAGCGCCCCAATCGTCGTCGCACCCATTGCCTGATCCTTCTGTTTGTTGCGCTGGCAGAGCGATCGGGGGGCGAAGTTGTTCCCGACAACTGCCGCTGAATTGGTTCACGCGGAGGCGCGGAGGTGATTGCACTCGGTTCGAGCCTTCCACACAGCGGCGACGATCAACTAGTCCGGTGGAACCGAAATCCGGTTCAAAAAATTGTCGTCACCCTGAACTTGTTTCAGGGTCCACCGCTCAGCCTTTCCGGTCGCCAATGGGGCACGGTGGATGCTGAAACAAGTTCAGCATGACGGGTATTTTTAGCACGAACTTCAGTTCCAGATGACTAGCCTCACCGCTGCGTACAGCAATTGCCCAGCGCACGACAATCTCCGCGTCTCCGCGTCTTCGCGTGAATCCAATCAAACCATTGTCTCAGGTCGCACCAGACGATCGAAGGTCGATTCATCGACAAGGCCAAGCGCCAGCCCTGCCTCCTTCAATGTCATCCCCGTTGCATGCGCGTGCTTGGCGATCTTGGCCGCATTGTCATAGCCGATCTCGGGCGCGAGTGCGGTGACCAGCATCAGCGAGCGATCGACCAGTTCGGCGATGCGCGGCAGGTTCGGCTCGATCCCCTCGACGCAGCGTTCGGCGAAACTTTCCATGCCAATGCTCAGCAGATCGATCGAGCGCAGCAGATTGGCCGCGATCATCGGCTTGAAGACGTTGAGCTCCAGATGCCCCTGCATACCGCCGACCGTGACGCCCAAGTGATTGCCGATCACTTGTGCCGCGACCATCGTCAGCATCTCGCACTGGGTGGGGTTGACCTTGCCGGGCATGATCGAGCTGCCGGGTTCGTTTTCGGGGAGGTTGAGTTCGCCGAGCCCGGATCGCGGGCCGGAACCGAGCAAGCGGATGTCGTTGGCGATCTTGGTGAGCGCGACCGCGAGCGTATTGAGCGTGCCCGACAAATGGACCAGCGGATCGTTGCTCGCGAGCGCCTCGAAAGCATTTTCGGCCGGATGGAATGGTACGCCGGTGATCTCGGCAATCGCCGAACACACAGCAACGGCAAAACCATCAGGCGCGTTCAGCCCGGTACCCACGGCGGTGCCGCCCTGCGCCAGCCGATCGGTGCCCGCAATCACCCCGGGCTCGATCCGCCGCCGACACCGATACACCTGGTTGGCATAGCCCGAAAATTCCTGGCCCAGCGTAATCGGTGTAGCGTCCTGCAAATGGGTGCGGCCGATCTTCACGATATCGCGCCAAGCCACTGCCTTGGTGTCGAGCGCTGTGCGAAGACGTTCAAGCGCGGGGAAGAGATCGCGCCTGACGGCAATCGATGCCGCAATATGCATCGCGGTCGGGAAGCTGTCGTTCGACGACTGGCTCATATTGACGTGATCATTGGGATGCACCGGCGATTTGCCGCCGCGCGTGCCGGTCAGCATCTCGTTGGCGCGGCCAGCGATCACTTCGTTGACGTTCATGTTGGTCTGGGTGCCCGACCCGGTCTGCCAGATGACGAGCGGGAATTGGTCGTCGAACTTCCCCGCCGCCACCTCCGCCGCCGCCGCCTCGATCGCATCGGCAATCTCGCCGGGCAGGCCGTGAGCCCGATTCACCCGCGCGGCCGCCTGCTTCACGATCGCCAGCGCGTGGATGAGCCCAATCGGCATCCGCTCGCGCTCGCCAAAAGGGAAGTTGGCGATGCTGCGCTGCGTCTGCGCGCCCCAATAGGCACTGGCAGGGACCTCGATGGGGCCGAACGAATCGGTTTCGGTGCGGGTCGTCGTCATCTGCCTGCGCGCCGAAGTTGCGGAAGTTGCGGGTTGCCATCGCTTCCGCAACTTGGTTGCAATCGGGGGCGGGCAAGCGCCCCGCATGGGCGGAATGGCGACAGGGGTGCGGATTGCGGCATGCGGGCAGGATACCGCAGCATCGCCGTGTAGGACAGACGCTACAGCCCTCGCCTAAAAACCGACGACAGAATGTCGGCCAGCGCGCCTACTTCTTCCGCTTGAAATCCACCGAAACGACGTTCGACCCATCCTCGACTGGCGTGACGACCGCGTCATTCTCGGCTTCTTCGTGCGGATCTGGTCCTTCGGGGCCTTCCGCTGCCTGAAAGCGCAGCTCGAAATTGACGGCCGGGTCATGAAATCCGGTGATCGACGAATAGGGGATGACCAGCTTCGACGGCACCTGGTTGAAGCTCAGCCCCACCGAAAACCGCTCGTCATCGACCAGCAAATCCCAGTAGCGATTCTGCATCACGATCGTCATTTCATCCGGGAAACGCTCGATCAGCCGCTGCGGAATATCGACGCCCGGCGCCTGCGTTTTGAAGGTGATATAGAAATGATGCTCGCCCGGCAGCCCGCCATTGGTCGCCACCGATCCGAGCACGCGGCCCACCACGGCGCGCAGCGCTTCCTGCACGATTTCGTCATAGGGAATCAGGCTATCGGGCAGACCATCGCTCATTCGCCTTGGACTAACGGTCTTTGAGGCCCGGTCAAGATTGCGCCGATAAATCCAAACGCTATGTGGGGGGCATGCGTACCGCCACCATCTCTCGCGCCACCAAAGAGACGTCGATCGACGTCACCGTCAATCTCGACGGCACCGGCACCTATAATGTCAGCACCGGGATCGGCTTTCTCGATCACATGCTCGAACAGCTTTCCCGCCATTCGCTGATCGATATGGATGTGAAGGCGGTGGGTGACCTCCACATCGACCAGCACCACACCACCGAAGATACCGGCATCGCGATTGGTGAGGCAATCGCCAAGGCGCTCGGCGACAAGGCCGGCATCCGCCGCTACGGCGATGCGCTGAGCCCGATGGACGAGACGCTGACCCGCGTGGCGCTCGACATTTCCGGGCGGCCCTATCTGGTGTGGAAAAGCAGCTTCTCGCAGACCCGGCTGGGCGAGATGGACACCGAATTGTTCAGCCACTGGTTCCACAGCTTTGCAGGGTCAGCGGGCATTACCCTGCATGTC